>JAIBAS010000531.1 GCA_019695075.1 Promineifilum sp.
TGCCTGCGGCGGCGTTGTACGAGTGCTGGGCCACTGCCTTGCCGCTGCTGAAGGAGCTGCCACGTGCGGCGGTTTTGAACATCGTGACTCTGCTTGTGCCGGTCATCGCCGCGCTCGGCAGTGAGGCGGCCCTGTCGCAGACGCTGTGGGCGGTGGAGGAGGTGGATCGATGGTGGCCGCCGGCGGGTGGTGGTGACGTGCCAGAGTCTCACCCCTAGCGGCAACTCACAGGCGACGTATAATTTACGGCTAATCAAACATCGAGGCTGTTTTTTGTTGCACCAGGCGCTCATGTCTCCAGACACAATTACTGGTCGTCCGCCGACGATCTACCGCTTACCCAAGCAGTACCTGAACGGCAACGCGGCCGAGATGCTCTTCTGGCATGCGGTTTATTATCTCCTTGCCTCGCCCAAGAGCTGGACCAACCCCGACAAGGCGCGCTGTGTCGAGACCGATCGGGCCGAGCTGGTGTCGCTAACCGGACTCTCCGAACGGCAGGTCGATAAGGAAAAGAACACCATCTTTCAGCAGGAGCCGCCCCACTACCGGCTGCGGGAGGAAGAAGGCGACGTACGGGGCTACACGCTCATCCTGAATGGCTATGACACCCTGCTGCAGAAACACGCCATTCGCATGCCCGCGGACTACGTCCGGCAGGGCTGGCTAAGGTTGATCTACACCGAGGGCCGCACCAGCGGCCACGGGCGGCTGCCGCTGGTGATCGTCAACCGCCTGTTGGCGCAGCCGCGGGGGCATCAGCGCTTGCCGGTGGCCGAACTGTGCCGGCAGTGCCGCAACCCCAAGAGCATAACCGCCCCCCCGCGGGTCGATGTCCTAGAGGCGCTACGCTTTCTGGAGGGGCTTGAACTGGTGCAGTGGGTCGCCGAGGCAGACGTCTGGGAACTGCTGGTGGACAAGTTCGGCGGCGAAGCGACCGCCCCCACCCCGCTCGACACGCCGGCTGAGCAACGCGCCGAAGACCCGTGGCGGGCCCAGGCCGCGTTCGACATCGCCACAGCGGGTGATTTCCGCACGGCTGCGGAGCTCAACCAGATATTTGACGATCTCCAATACATTGACCTGGACCGAGAGTTGCCCGCGCTGCTGACGCTGGCCCGCAAACGGCGGTCTAAGCCGCATTCGTCCGAGCGCTGGCGTGACTGCTGGAAGGCGTACCGGCAACAGCGGCAAAAGCGCAATAAGCTCGCCTCGAACAAGGTGCGCCTGGCGTTGCGCTCAGACGTGGCCCACACCGCCCGACTGGCCTGGTCCGCCGAGGCCCTCTGCGCCCGGCTGCGCTACGCCAAGCTGGTGCTCTGGCTGGCCGATGAGGACGACCGGCTGCGCAACACACCCGGCATCCACGTCGCCCTCAGCCAGGGCGACACGCAGGTGTGGGCCGGCACGCTGACCCACGAAGACGAGGTGAAGCGCATTGACCTGACCGGATTCGTGGCCGGTTCGCCCGTCGCCTACACGATTCACGTGACCGCCCCCCGTCCCCTGCCAGGTGTGGCCGTTGCCGCACAACTGGAAGGCGAGTGCAGCCACGCCCTGGAGTAGCATGCCGGTCAAGTTCTACGCCCATACCCCTGTGGAAAGCCTCGGCGAGCGCGGCGCGCTCTTCGAGGTGGCGCGCGGACTGCTCGAACGCTATGGCGGCGCGGACGCGCCACCCTTCGCGCTGGTGGCCAACGTCGTCCCTGACCGCTCGCCGGCCTGGCGCGGATACGAGTTGACCCAGATCGACGCGCTGCTGCTGGGCGAGAGCTTTGTCGCCCTCCTTGACTTCAAGAGCGTTGCCCGGCCGGTGATCGGCGAGGAAAACACGCGCTGGGCCATTGTGAAGCGCGACAACCGGCTTGATCATGATGTCCTTGGCGGCAGCAAGATCAATCCTTTTCTCCAGCTGAAGCACGCCCGTCATCAGTGGAGCCATTTCTTCCGCGAGGCGACGGAGCCGCTGCTGGCCGAGGGCGAGCCGTCCCCCTTTGACTGGAACGAACTGAGCGGACGGGTCGTTTTCTATCCCTGGCTCCACCACGAGTCGCGCCTCTTCGCCCCTCCGATCTGGCTGCGTTTCCTGAGCGCCAGACACGTCGCCGCGGACGCCGCCGCGACGACCGCTGGCTTCCGGCTAACGCCCGCGCTGATGCGCGCGCTGGCCGAGGATGTGCTTCAGGCCCAGGTCTGGGACCTGACGCGATACATTCGCCACTCGATCTTCACGTTGGCCCTGGTGAGATCCGATGGTTCGCCACCCCATAGCTACCCGATCTACGCCCATAGCCAGGTGACCATCGGCCGCTCCAGCGCCAACGACATCATCATTGATGACGGCTATAAGCGCAGCAGCCGCTATCATGCGCGCCTGGTGGCCGATGATGAGGACGTCAGGCTATACGATGAGGGCAGCCGCCACGGCACATACGTCAACGAGAGGCTCGTTCCGCCGGCGGGGCAACGGCTCAAAATCGGCGACCGCATTGAATTCGGCCGCGGCGTAGGGGAACAAAGGGCGCAAGTGGCGACAGGCTTCATTGAGCCGCCGCGCGGGCAACACCCCCACGACTCGCGGTGGACCCTGTAGGAATAGAAGAAAGGAGGGAAAGGCGCCGTGGGCCTGGTCGCCTTTCCAGTTGGTGAAGTGTTGCCGACTTACGCCGGCATTTGTGAACCGTTGGCCCCTGTTCACGCACCACCGGCCGGGGAAACCAACACCCTTGACCGGCTGCTCTGCCTCCAGACAACTTCGCCGCCTTCCACCGTCTACACCCGTTGGCGTAGCCGGCGGCCGCCTTGCGGCAGGCGAGAAGGGGCTGAGCCCGTGATTGACGCCAGTATACCAAAACCCCTGCTTTTGCGGTAAACTAGGAACAAAATCCATTGTCGTGCCGGTCGGGCGCCGGGCGCCTATTGTTCTCTGGAAAGCCGTCAGCTCAGTTTCACTGCTACCATCACTCCATAATAAATCAGCCAATCGATCGTATGAGGTGATCCGCTGAATACCCCTACTCAAGCCACGACCATGGGCAGCACTGATTTGCCCGACCTTTCGCCCCATGGCTACCGGGTGATCGGCGAGCTGAGCCGGGGGGGCTTCGGGCGTGTCTATCTGGCCCACAGCGAGAGGATGAATCGCCAGGTGGCGGTGAAGGAGATGCTGGAGCGCGCGGAGCAGGAGCAGTCCGGTGAGCAGGTGGATTCGGCCGAGTACCGCGATCGCAGCCGGCGCTTCGCGCAAGAGGGGGAGATGGCTGGCAAGTTCGGCGACAACCCCCACATCGTCACCGTCCACGACTTCATCGACCAACGCTACTTGGTGCTGCACTACTACAAGGATGGGACGCTGCGCGATCGATTGGAAACCGTCGGCGCGTTGCCTCTCGACGAGGCGCTGGTGGTGGCCATTGGCCTGTGCCATGCGCTGGAAGACCTGTGGCGGGAGTACATCGTTCACCGCGATGTCAAGCCGGAGAACACCTTCCTGGTCCTCAAGCGGCGCGACGACGGCTCCAGCGTCGTCACCCGCGCCGCCCTGGGCGATTTCGGCATCGCCCAGACGCGCAAGCACACCGGCCAGATGACCTTCGGCCTGAAGCATCCCGGCACGCCGGACTATATGTCGCCCGAACAGGACAATGGCACGCAGTATCTCGATGTGCGCTCCGACCTGTACGCCGTCGGCCTGATTCTCTACGAGATGCTCTACGGCCGGCGCTATAAGGGCTCGGAGCACTATCTGCGGGGCCAGGCCGTGCCCGACGAGGAACACGCCTACGTCGGCTCCATTCTGAACAAGCTATTGCAGAAGGACGTCCAGGCGCGCTACAGCACCCCGGAAGATCTGC
>JAIBAS010000033.1 GCA_019695075.1 Promineifilum sp.
CACCGACACGGCCAACGGCACGGTCGATGACGCCACGGCGAACGCCGACGGCGGGCTGTTCAGCGGTCAGCTGGGGATTATCGTCCTGGGTGTGGGCGGGTTCCTGCTGGTGTTGGCGGCGCTGGGGGTTTACCTGCTGCGGCGGGGATAGACCACGGCGTTAGCAGCAATCGATGACCAAAAGAGGGGCCGCAAGCCCCTCTTTTTCATGCCTCTGTCCTGGGCGAGCGCCGACGTGTGCGCCAAATCGCATCAGTTGGCCTGGCACTTGATTCGCTCTATGGCACTATTGATGCAGAGCTTATGCTACAATGAGGGGAAGTTCCAAGTGGTAGTATGCAGGCCAAGCGAGGGGTGGGGCAGGGATGGATGTCATTCTGGACATCATTCGCCATATCCGCCAGTGGATCGGCACGGACATCCTCGCGCCGATCATCACCGACGCCACCTATCGCCGCGGGTACTTCGCGGGCATTATGACTGTCGTTGTCTTTGGCCTGTTTGTATGGCTGCGGATTCAATTGCTAATGGCCCTGGCCAAGATAAGGGCCTTCTTCCTGCCGTCCGCCCTGCCGGCTACGCGCCCCGGCCCCAGCGGTTACGATCGCGCCCTGGGCTGTCGCGACGGGTTCTTGCGGATTGGGTGCATCATCATTGTCATTATCGTCATCCTGGCGGCGCTGGCCGGCTTTGCCGTCATCTGATGCCCGGTGTCAGGGCCGGCTGCCGGCCGTCTCTATGGCGTCGGATTCACCAGCACGTAGATCTCGAAGTCCCCGCTGCTATCATCCGCCCAGGCCACGTATAGCCGCCCCTGCCCGTCGAAGGCCAGGGCCGCGTATTGCGAGTCGCCACTGTTGTCGCTGATGCCGCCGCCGCTGGCCGAGCCGTTGCCCACCTCGACCCAGTTGTCGCCCGCCAGCCGGCGGATGTAGACTTCGGCGTCGCTGTTAGTAGTCTCTTGCCAGACCACGTAGGGCGCGCCGCCCTGAACGGCCAGCGCCGGCTCAACGGACGTGTTCCCCGTGTTGCTGATCCCGCCACCGGATGTCGCCCCGGTCCCGGCGGCGACCCACTGGACGCCCTCCAGAGTGGCGGCGTAGATCTCCGGCTGCCCCGGCGTGTAGTCGTACCAGGCCACAAACGGCTTGCCGGCGGCGCTGTAGCCGATGGCGGCGTATTGCGACACGCCGGGCGTGTTGCTGACGCCCCCGTTCGACGCCGAGTGCTCGCCCAGCTCCACCCACGCCGTCCCGTCAAAGCGGCGGACGTAGATATCGCCGACCGTCTCCGTCTCCGCCCAGGCGACCGTGGGCAGATTGTCATAGAGAGCAATGGCCGGACGGCCCGACCGGGTGGGCGTGTTGGAGATGCCGCCGCCGGAAGCGGACCCGGCCAGCCCCTCCCACGCGCTGCCGTTCCAACGACGCGCGTAGACCTCCTGGTTGCCGGCGCTGGAGTCCATCCACACGGCGTAGGCCTGGCCGTTCGCCGCGATCTCCAGGGCGACGTAGGCCGAACTGCCGGCGTTGTTGCTGATGCCGCCGCCCTCGGCCGAGCCGTTGCCGACCGGCTCCCAGGCCGCGCCCGTCCAGCGCCGGACATAGATCTCCGTGTCGCCGGCGCTGGCGTCGTGCCAGGCGACCCAGGGGTTGCCGTCGGAGTCCACGGCCACGGCCGGCCACAGCGACGCGCCGCTGTTGTTGCTGATGCCGCCGCCGCCGGCCGAGCCGCCCAGGTCGCTCCAGTTGGAGCCGTCCCAGCGGCGCAGGTAAATCTCGGCGTCGCCGCTGCTGTCGTCGCTCCAGGCGACGTAGAGGCGGTTGTTCGGGCCGGCGGCCATCGCCGCGCTCTGCGACGTGCCGCTGTTGTCGCTGATGCCGCCGCCGCCGGCTGAGCCGGAGCCGACCGGCTGCCAGTCGGACGGCACGGGTGTAAGCGTCATTGTCGGCGTCATGGATGGCGTGGGCGTTGCCGATGGCGTGGGCGTCATGGATGGCGTGGGCGTCACGGATGGCGTTGGGGTCACCGATGGCGTGTGGGTCACTGTCGGCGTCGGCGTCGCCGTCTTCGTCGCCTTGGGTGTGCGCGTCGGCGTCGGCGTCTTGGTCGGCTTGGTGGTGCGTGTCGGCGTGGCCGTGTTGGTCGGCCCTGGCGTGCTGGTGGCCGTGGCTGTTGGCGTGTCGGTCGGCTTGGGCGTGGGCGTCACGGTTGCCGTGGCCGTTGTGGTTGGCGTGCTCGTCGCGGTGGCCGTGGCCACGCGGGTGGCTGTGGCGGTTGGTGTGGCCGTGGCCAGGCTGTTGATGGCGACCGGCAGATACAGACGGCTGCCGGCGCCGGAGCGATAGATGATGTCGATGCAAAACTCGAACCAGGCCACGCCGGGCCGGTTGAAAGCGTCGGCGCGGATGACGTTCGCGCCCGGGCCGACGTAGGGCACATCGACCGTTGCCGGCGGCGGCCAGGAGGTGGAGTCGTAGCGGCCGATCTCCACGCCGTTGACCAGCACCACCGCGCCGTCATCGGCCACGAACCGGGCCGTCGCCGACGTGACCTGGGCATCCATCGGTAGCTCGAAGCGCTTCAGCAGCGCCGCGCTGCCAAACGGCTCGTCGTTGTCGCCCCAGATGGGTCGCGCGCCGGCCAGGTCATAGATGCTGCCCGGCGTGGGGCCGGCGGACGTCAGCACCGCCGGCTCGCCCGACGGAACCTGCGTCCACGTCGCATCCGTGCAGATGGTGTAGAAAACGTCCGGCGTGCGCGGCCCGGTTGTCTGGGCCTGCGCCACGTGGAGGAGAAACGTCACCAGGAACAGCGATAGAAGAGCGAGAACCAGGGCAAGAACTTTCGTCGGCGCAAATGGCTTCATGTGTTCCTCTGGCAGCGGCAAAGCAAACCAGCCTAAACTGGGCTTCAACCGATATGCCTAGCTGAACAGTCGTCTTGGATCGTCCCTACGGCATAAGATATACCCCTTTGCGCGCAGTGGCAAGGCCCTTGCGGTAGGGTCATTGCAAAGTTAACAGGCGCTCACGCAAAGGCGCGAAGGGGCAAAAGGCGCGTTGCCTTAATACCACCTAAGCGTATCCCAAACGCAGTGCAAGGCCCGGCCCCTTGTTCTATATTGATCGGGAACCTACCCAGCCCTGGCCGGCGTCTTATAATGGGACAGTGGCGTTGCCGCTGTTTGACTTGTCCTGATCGGCATCATTCTGGCACCTTCATGAAGGCACTTATGCAGACCAATCCGCAACCTGTCCAATACGTCCCCGCGAATCTGCCTCCCCAACGCCCCCGGCGCGGCTGCGGCTGCTTTGGTGGGGCGCTGCTGGGGGCCATCGTCCTCATCCTGCTGCTCGGCGTCGGCGGCGCGGCCGCGGCCGGCGGCCTCATCTACGCCAACTGGTCGCGCGAGATGGAGACGGGCATCACCGCGCTGGAGACCGCCCGCACGCGCGAGACCTTCGAGACGACGGAGATCATGGACCGCAACGGCGAGGTGCTATGGGAGATCTTCGGCGAGGGCAAGCGCACCCGCGTGCCCCTGTCGCAGATTCCGCCGCACCTCATCCAGGCCACCATCGCCATTGAGGACGACACCTTCTATGAGAACATCGGCGTCGACGCGCCGTCGCTGGCCGCCGCGGTCCTGGCCAACCTGCGCAACCCCGACGCCCGCCCCATCGGCGGCAGCACCATCACCCAGCAACTCGTCCGCCACGTCGCCTTCGACTACGAAGAGCGCACGGCCGTCAGCTATGACCGCAAGCTCAAGGAGATCATCCTCGCCTGGCGCATGAACCGCGATTACAGCAAGGACGAAATCCTGGAGATGTACCTGAACGAGATTTACTACGGCAACCTGGCCTACGGCATTGAGGCGGCGGCCAATACTTACTTCGGCAAGACGGCGGCCGAGTTGACGCTGGGCGAGGCCAGCTTCCTGGCCGGGCTGCCGCAAAGCCCGGTCGATCTCGACCCGTTCACCAACCTGGAAGGGGCCAAGGAGCGGCAGTGGTTGGTGCTGAATATGATGGTGCAGGAGGGCTTCATCGACCAGAGCCAGGCCGAGGCCGGCTATCTGGAGCCGCTGGCCTTCGCCGCGCAAGAGGTCAGCCTGGAGGCGCCCCACTTCGCCGTCTACGTGCGCCAGCAGCTGGAGCAGCAGTACGGCGCGGAGGTCGTCGCCAACGGCGGCCTGCGCGTGACGACGACGCTGGACATGGACTTCCAGCGCCTGGCCGAGCAGCTCGCCCGCCAGCACCTCAGCCAGATCGACCCGGCCAAGCACCTGACCAACGCTGCCCTGGTGGCCATGAAGCCGGGCAGCGGCGAGATTCTGGCCATGCTCGGCAGCGTGGACTATCGCGACGAGGCCATCGACGGCTCCGTCAACGTGACCCTCTCGCCGCAGCAGCCGGGCAGCAGCATCAAGCCGCTGACCTACGCCGCCGCGCTGTCGCCGGTCGATGGCGGCGAGCCGCGCTGGACGGCGGCCGACATTCTCTGGGACGTGCCGGTCGAGTACGAGCAGTTCAGCGGCGAGCCGTATGTGCCCGTCAACTACGACGGCGCGTTCCACGGCCCGGTGCGGCTGCGCGACGCGCTGGCCAACAGCTACAACATTCCCGCCGTGCTGCTGTTGCAGGACATCACCGTGCCGCGGCTGCTGGAGTTCGGCCGCGCCCTGGGCATCAGCACCTGGACGGGCGACAGCAGCCAGTACGGCCTGTCGCTGACCCTTGGCGGCGGCGAAGTGACGCCGCTGGAGCTGACCACCGCTTACGCCACCTTCGCCAACGGCGGCAACAAGGTCACGCCGGTATCGATCCTCAAGGTCGAGCGCACCAACGGCGAAGTGCTCTATGAGTACACCCCGCCCGCGGCCGAGCGCGTCGTCGATGAGCGCGTCGCCTACCTGATCAGCAACATCCTCGACGACGACGCCGCTCGCCGCCCGGCGATGGGCACGCCCAACCCGATGGAGCAGGGCTTCCCCGTGGCCGCCAAGACGGGCACGACCAACGACTTCCGCGACAACTGGACGGTCGGCTACACGCCCGGCCTGGCCGTGGGCGTCTGGACGGGCAACACCGACAACAGCCCGATGGTCGATATCAGCGGCCTGACCGGGGCCGCGCCATTGTGGGGCAGCTACATGGAGGCGGTTTATAGCAACGCCGGGCTGGTGGAGCGGCTGGCGGTCAACGGCCAGCCGCCGCCGGTGGACTTCGTGCGCCCGGTGGGCATCAGCGAGCGGCCGCTCTGCGCCCTGTCGTCGGCGACGATCGGCTCCATCGATTGCGCCCCCGACGGCACGGAGTTGTTCCTCGACAGCGCTCTGGCCCCGACGCCAACGCCCGCGCCGGCCGATGACCGCCCGACGGTGGTCTGGGAGCGGCTGGAGCCGGCGGTGTGGCGGGCCGTGGCCATCCCCCTGCCGCCGCTGCCCGATGTGGGCGACGCGGCCCTCGTGACGCCGGAGGAGGCCGAAGACCAGCCGCCGGCGCAGCTTTTCTGCCACTTCGCCGAGGGCACGCTGGTGGAACTATTGCCGCCGCAGGCCGCGCCGCAGGTCTTCCTGACGCCGCCGCGCAACGCGGAGAGCCTGAAGCCGGCCCACGAGTGGGCGCAAGCCAACAACATCGCCCTGCTGCCGACATCCACCTGCACCGAGGAACTGCTGGCGCTGGGGTTGGGAGACAGCCAGACGGCCGTCTGGCGCATCACCTCGCCCAAGGACGGCGATACGGTCAGCGGCAACGTGGCCATCGTCGGCACGGCCAGCTTCGACCCGGTCGTGGTGCAGTTCTACAAGGTCGAGCTGGGCATCCCCAATGGCGCGGACGTGCAATGGCTGACGCTGGGCGACACCCACACCACGCCCGTCGTCAACGGCACGCTGGAAGTGCTGCAAGCCGAGGGCCTGCCGCCGGGGACATACTACTTGCGCCTGATCGTCGTCAAGGACAGCAACTACGTGGGCGAGCCGCATCAGATACAGATTACGATTGAGTAGTGGTGGGCGTTGCGAATTGGTATAGACTGGCTATACCTTGCGGATTCGAGGTTGTTGCATGGAAACATCAATGAGCACAATTACCATTAGCCTTTCGGACGAACAACTCGCCGAGCTAGAGCGTCTGGCAGCCACTTTTCAAGTCCTGCCGGAAGACCTGGCACGCATTGGTATCGAGGAATTGCTGGCCCACCCAGATGCAGCCTTTCAGCGGGCAAGTAAGCATGTTCTTGCCAAGAATGCCGAGCTTTACCGGCGGCTGGCGTAATGCGTTACCTGACAGTCAACGAATTGCTGGCCCTGCATCGCATGATCATGATGCAAGCTGGGGCAGAAGCAATTGTGTTGAACGCCGGGGCGCTTGAGGCCGCGCTAGCCGCTCCGCGCATGACATTTGAAGGCGATGAATTGTATCCCTTGGTCGCGGACAAGGCCGCCGCTCTCGCTTACGCGCTCATTCTGAATCATCCTTTCCTCGACGGCAACAAACGCACTGGTCACGCGGCGATGGAAGTGTTCTTGCTCTTGAACGGTCACGAACTCGCCGCGCCTGTTGATGAACAGGAACGGGTCTTATTACAAGTAGCAGCAGGTGTTTTACGTCGCAACCAGTTCACTGATTGGGTTCGTGCGCGTTTTGAAGCGGCAGTAACTGGTGATGTTAACTACCCCAAATGTGCTGGCCCTCTACATGCGCCAGCGGGGGATGACGGCCGAGCAAGCCGCGCAGGTGATCGACACGGCCGACGAATTGCTGCAGGGCCGGGAGTACGCGCTGCCCTCGCGCGCCGTCCTGGAGCTTGTCGCCCAAAGCGCGTGTTCGGCCTGCGATTGCGAGTTTGTCGCCCTGGCCCAGGAGCTTAACGTTCCGCTTCTCACCGACGACCGGCGTATCCTGAGCGAGTTTCCGCAGCGAGCGATTGCGCTGGCGCGCTTTGTTGGTGAAGCTTAAAGCCTGTGACTTTGGCGAATTACTGGCTGTCTATGGGTTAAGGTTTTTTGTCTTTTCTTCAATCAATTGAGCGATGCGTGTATGTATCGGCTGAAAATGTCCTCGTAGGGTCATTTCATCTGTTTGAACAGTGCGACTACCTGCTGACATGCCACGCCAATCGGGACTGCGGTTAACCAGATTCAGCAACTCTTGGTCGTTAATGGCGAACGCCAGTCCACGCAACTCCGCCCAGTATGCTGAGTGTTCCCCACTTGCTCTTGCCTGTGCTTCGTCGTAATCCTGCAGTTGAGACGCCTAGCACTCTCTCCTGAACACGATGGCGGGATTATACCAGACGGTCTTCAGTGCGTAGCGTAGTTCCGGGTTGGCAGAGCCAGAGCCAGAGCGTTTACAGTTCGCTTGCATCTTCCCGAATAGTCACAGATGGGTTTCTCATATGCCCTACTCCGCAGCTGCTAGGAAGGTTGTTAGACACAATCAAGAAGGCAATCGACTGTGGTAGAATTAAGTGAACTGTCGGCGTGCGCGTTTACTTTGCGGCGCGTGTCAGGAATGGCACGAGGTGAACAATGGGCGTAACTCTGGATCAGGTGATCGATTCGGCTATGCAGTTGCCATTGGAGCAGCAAGAGATGTTGCTGGAAATTTTGCAGAGCCGCCAGATTGAGGCCAGGCGCCTGGAGATGGCGCGTGATGCCCAAGAGTCGTTGGCCGCCTTTCGCGCGGGGAAGCTCAAGGGGCAGACGGCGGCCGAGATTATTGTCGATCTCCGCAAGGCACTTGAGGCTGATGAATGAGATATCTCGTTCTCACGCCCAAGTTCAGATGGGCTTTTCAAAAGTTCTGTAGACATGATCACGTGCGACAGAAACGCATCGAAGACGCCCTGTACCTTATGGAGCAGGACGTATTCATTACCAGTCTAGGCACGCACAAGCTAAGTGGCAGCCTCTCCGGGTACTGGGCATGCTCATGCGGCTACGATTGCCGCATTATTTTCTCCCTCGAAAGTGACCCTGAGACGGGTGAAGAGAGGATCGTATTGCTCGACGTCGGCTCACATGATGAAGTCTACTGAACAGTATTTGTCCCAACCCCTCATCGATTCCGCGCGGGCCGTGCTGTCGTCTCGCAGCAATCCCCGGTGGCTCATCGGCGGCTCCGCCTCCGGCAAGTCGACAATCGCCCGCGCCCTCGGCGCGCGGACGGGCATCGCCGTCTACGATATGGACGAGGCCGTCTTCGGCCGCTTCCGCTTCGACCCCGTCCGCCACCCGGCCACGACGGCCTGGTTCACCGCCGCCAACCCGCTGGCGTGGATGCTCTCCCTGCCGTGGGCGGCGTTCGACGCCCTTTACCGCGCCAACAACGCCGAGATGCTCGACCTGCTGGCCGACGACCTGGCCGGCCGGCCCGACGCGCCGCTGCTGATCGACGGCGGCATCACCCACCCATCTGTCCTGACGCAAGTCATCCCCGCCGGGCGCATCGTCTGCCTGGAGACCGACGACGCGCGCCGCCGCCACGAGTGGGCGACCGCCCCCGGCCGCGCGGGCATGAAGGCCGAAATCCTGGCCCTGCCCGACGGCGCGGCGTTGTGGGAGCGGTTCCTGGAGTATGACCGGCAAATGACAGCAACGCTTGGCCGCGAGAGCCGGGCGTATGGGATTCAGATCTTGCGCTGGGACGAGAGCCACACAGTCGAGCAGATAAGTGAACAGGTGCTATACCTGCTCAACTAACTTTTGCTGAAGCCACAAATTCACCAGCGTCTCGACTGCTACGCCTCTCTTACGGGCCTCTTTCTCAATGGCGCTGAACAATTCTACTTCGACAGGCACGGCGAAAGAGATGTCAAATGCGACGTCGGGCGAATCATCGTCGAATTCGGTGAAATCGTGGCTGTCCCAGAACTCGCCGATGCTCTCGTCCGTAGTGGCTTGAGAGATGGTTGATCGCTTACTTCCGTCCATAAGATTTCCGCTCTTTCGTACTCATATCACGGGCGCTGAGAATGAGGGCAGTCTTCGTCTCCGGTTTATAGATAAAAAAGACGGATAAATATCTTCCACCAAACGTCTGCCCAAACGCACTATATACGTCTTCCCCTGGTGTATGCCCCTGTTCGGCAAAGCGTATCCGTGGCTGGTTAAGAAATACTTGACGCACCTGGCGCAACGTCACGCCATGTTTTCTCTCCAGCTTCTCCTCAATACTCTCGCTACAAAGAACGGATTCGATTTGCACCTGTAGAGTATACTATATTGCACGTTGTCCGTGAACGCGCAGTTCTCAGTCCTATGGACATATCTGCTCCCCCACTCATCGTTTCACGAACGGCAGCAGCGCCTCGTCGGTAACCGGCAGCCGCTCGCCGGCGTAGTGAAGGATCACCCCGCTGTCGCCGACAAACCAGCCCTGCCGCGTGTTGACGAAATCTAGCCCGCGCAGCGCGACCCCGGCGTTGGCCTCCATCTGACGCCAGCGCGCGCCGCCGGTGTTGGTGTAGGCCATCTCGCCCCTGTCGGTGACGAGCCAGCCACGCTGTGCGTCAAGGAATTCGATGGCCTGCGTTCGCCCACGCAAGGGCATGTCCTGGTGCCGCCAGGTCGCCCCGCCGTCGGCCGTCGGCCATGCCCCCTCGCCGGCGAGCCAGCCGGCCTGACTATCGCGGAACGCGCCGGCATACAAGGCCCATCGGCAGGGATTAGGCCCACCACAGGAAACTACCGGTTCTGTCCACGTCGCCCCGCCATCGTGCGTCATCGCCACCCGACTCAGCCCGCCGAACGCCAGCCCATGCTGCGTGTCGGTGAAAACCACGCCGCCGAAGGGGTCGGCGAAGCCGACCGCCAGCGGCCCGGCGACGCCGGTATCGACCAACTGCCAGTGTTCCCCGCCGTCGACCGTATGGGCCAGGAAGATGTTGCTGCTGGTGAGGTAACTGGCAAGCAAGACCCAACCGTGCTGCTCATCGAGGAACTGTACGTCGAAGAATTCCAGGCTGCGCTGGTTGTAGAGTTCCAATCCTTGCTCATGCCAGGTCTGGCCGCCGTCGGTCGTGCGCCAGATGCCGCCGTGGTACTCGGTCGGCCCGCCGGCCACTACGACCGCGGAGCCGACTGCCCAGCCGTTCCGCGCGTCGACAAAGAAAACGCTATTGAGGCGGAAGTGGTTGAAGATTGTGGCGTCCAGGGGCCACAGTTCGTGGTTGCGCGACCACGTCGCGCCGCCATCGGTCGTGCGTAGGATGACCTGCCCCCATACTTCCGGCACGTTCTGCTGGGCGCCGACCGCCCAGCCATTGACCTCGTCGGTGAAGGCCACGTCGTGGAAGACGTAGTGGGTATTGAGGTAGGTCTGTGTGAACAGGCAAGCGCCGTCCAGACAGGACGGCCCGTAGCTGTCCCACGGGCGCGCGGAGCGGACGAGATAGTCATGGTCGCCCACGGCGATCGCTCTATCCTCGCTGACGGCGACGCCGAAGAGGCCATCGGCCTCGTGCAATTCCATCCGGATCGCCTGCCACGTCGCTCCGCCGTCGAGGGTGCGGTACACGGGCGGCCCCCAGGCGCTAATGTAATTGAAGCCGACGACGTAGCCGCGGTTGGCGTCGATGAACTGCACGTCCCACAGCGGCGAAAAGAAGCCGCCGGGCGTCTGTCGCTGCCACGTTTGGCCGCCGTCGGCCGTGTGGAAAACGAAACCACCCGTCATGTTGCTGAGGTTCGGAAAGCCGACCACCCAGCCGTGATTGCTGTCAGTCCACTCGACGCCGTTCAGGGTAATGTTCGGGCCAGGGCTGTAAAGCTCTTGCCACGTCTGCCCGCCGTCGGTTGTGCGGTAGACGACGCCGGCGTGCTCGGGGTGGTCGGGATCAGCGCCGGTGGCCTTGATGCCAACCGTCCAGCCGTGTTGGGCGTCAATGAACGTGATGCGGTTGAGCAGGCCGGCGTTGGCCGGCAGCGATTGCGACCGCCAGGTTTGCCCGCCGTCGGCCGTGTGCCAGATGCGGCCGCGCCAGTCGTCCGGGTCGCCGCTGTCGTCGTAGTGGGTGACGCGAAAGCTCGTCGCCCAGCCCTGGGAGGTGTTCACAAACGCCACGCCGCGAAACTCATCCGTCACGCCGGCCGGCTGTTGTGTCCAGTGGTCGCCGCCGTCGGCCGTGTGCAGGATTGTGCCGTTCTCGCCGACTGCCCAGCCGTTGCTGCTGTCGATGAAATCGACGTTGCGCAGTGTTTCGACCACCGGCACGCTCTGGGGCGTCCACGTCAGCCCGCCGTCGGTCGTCTTCACAATCGTGCCGGCGGACGCTTTGCGAGCCTGGTCCCAATGCGGGTGGCCGACGGCCCAACCGACCGCGGCGGAGACGAAATCGATGTCTTTTAGGTAATAGGACGTCTCCGCGAATTGCAGGCTCAGCGTTGGGGCCGCCGCTTGCCCGGTGAGCGCCGGGCTGCCCGCGTCCTGCCCGGCGAACGCCGGCGACAGCGTCAGAGTGGAAGCCGATACAGATGGGCGGGGCGCGAACGCGGCCAATAGCAGGAGCACCAGGCCGGCAACTCCCCAGGTTCGGATACCACTACCGCGATCAGTGGCGAAACTCCGTTCGGACATGGCGACCCCCTTGTGCCAGCCGGGTCGCTGTCTGCCTGCTCCCCATGAGCGTGTCGCGCACCGCGTGCTGACACACACTCATTATACACCACCCGCCCGCCCGCCTCATGCCCCACGCCGCCAATGTGCTAGAATTACACGACCTACTGTTTACTGTTCACTGACCTACTGACCACTGACCCACTGACCCACTGACCCACTGACCACTAAAAAGGAGTCCCCCATGCGCATCGGTGTTTTCACTGCCCTGTTCCAACAATTCCCCTTCGAGGTCGCCCTCGATAAGGCCGTCGCCGCCGGCGTGACCGCCGTGGAGATCGGCGCGGGCGGCTACCCCGGCAGCCAGCACTGCCGCCCGGCCGACCTGCTGGCCGACGAGCGTGCCCGCACCGCTTTCCTGGAGGCCATCGCCGCGCGTGGGCTGCTGCTCAGCGCCCTCAGCATCCACAACAACCCGCTGCACCCCGACCCGGCCGTGGCCCAGACGGCCGACGCCGAGTTGCGCGCCGCCATTCGCCTGGCCGAGGCGCTGGGCGTGCCGGTGGTCAACGGCTTCTCCGGTCTGCCGGCCGGCGCGCCCGGCGACACGTCGCCCAACTGGGTCACCTGCCCCTGGCCGCCCGACTTCCTGCGGATGCTCGACTACCAGTGGAACGAGGTCGCCATTCCCTACTGGCGCGAGTTGGAGGCGTTTGCCGCCGGCCACAACGTCAAGATCGCCTTCGAGATGCACCCCGGCATGTTGGTCTACAACGTCGAGACGCTGCTGCGGCTGCGCGCGGCCACCGGCCCGGCCCTGGGCTGCAACTTCGACCCCAGCCACCTGTGGTGGAACGGCGTCGATCCGGTCGCGGCCATTCGCGCCCTCGGCCCGGCCATCTTCCACGTCCACGGCAAGGACTGCGCCCTGGACGCCCACAACATCCGCGTCAACGGCTGCAACGACCACAAGGCCTACGACCGCATCCTGGAGCGGGCGTGGACGTTCCGCAGCATCGGCTACGGCCACGACGCCGCCGTCTGGCGCGACATCGTCAGCATGCTGCGGCTGGTGGGCTATGACTACGTCATCTCCATCGAGCACGAGGACGCGCTGATGTCAACCGATGAGGGGCTGGCCAAGGGGATCGCCCTGCTGCAAGAAGTCGTCATGGCCGCCGCGCCGGGCGAGATGTTTTGGGCATGAAATAGGGGTAGGGACTAGGTGTGACCTGCAAAGACATCTCTCCAGCACGGCTTAATGAAGGGAACTGCAAAGACATGTCTCCAGGGTAAGCGCTAAAAAGGATAGTCAAAGGAGTTGACCAATTGGCCTTGATGATAGACATCAAGGCGCTGAGCAGCAACATTGA
>JAIBAS010000606.1 GCA_019695075.1 Promineifilum sp.
TCGCCGAACACGTACGCGTTGGAGATCAGGCTGACCCGCTGGCGGAAGTGGTCGTAGGCCGCCAGCTCGCCGATGATCGACAGGACGGCGTCGGGCAGGTGCCGATCGTCGTCGGGCACGTCGGGCGGGGGCCATGCGGTGACGATGTTGGCGATGTCCTCGGATGTCACTACGTTGTCAGGGGCCAGTAGCAGACTGCACCCCGGCGCACCGAAGAAGAGCCGGCTAGGGTCGGAGCAATGCGGGTCGGCCGTCTCAAAGGCGCGCAAGAAGCACCCGACGATAAAGGTGTAAGTATCGGGGTCGGGGCATGGTTCCTCAAGCAGGAATAGCACCCTCATGCGGAGGTGCGCCGGCGTGCTGGATGCGGTCATGTGGACGATGGCCGCGTGTTGGTCGACCAGGGGCAGCGCCGTCACCTCATCCCATGACAATGCACCGTCGTCTAGGTCGATGCCGATATGCTGGGCCAGTTGCCAGTTATCCCGCTTGCGCCGGCCGGCGTGCCAGGGGGCGATTGCATGGCCCGCCTGAATCGCCGCGGCGATCTGGGCGGCCGTCAGTTCGCAGTTGTCGAAGGTGTCATTAAACCGCGCCCACTGGCCCGGCGTCGCGTCTCTAGGCAGTTTGCCGCGGATTGTGGGGTTAACGGCTATCTTGTAGGGCATGGCGCACCCCCTTGCGCGGCCGTCACGCACTCTGTAGGCCAGAGTGGGGGCGCAATGGGAGGGGCTGGCGGTTTCTCTGTCACGCTTTTGGTACAGGTCTTGCCCCTCTTGCCAGACTGTACTAAATGCGTGACATGCTTCTTATCCCGAAGGGCAATCCCGGCCAGGTGCAGTTTCTCCCGGGCGGTTTCTTCGTCGACCTGCACACTAATGCGGTCGCGGCCGCCTCGCAACGATGCCCCCAGCGCCGCGGCCACTGTCTCTAGTGCTGAATCTGTCCAACGCTGCACCGCGGGCGCGCGGCCGTCGTCGTCGTCGCGGCCGTCGCCCCGGAGACGTTGCCACCGGCCGCCGTAGCCGCGGCTACTGCTACAGTTCTTCCCATCGGGCGTCACACAATGATCGCTCATGAGAGTATGCAGCGCCGCGCGGTCAGTGGGCACGGCCGCGCCGATGGCCGCCCCGGTTGCTACTACGAACACCGCGCCGCCCTCTTGGGGCATGGCGCGGTAGTGGGTCATATCGCCGCCGCGGTGGAGCCGTTGCCGCTGGGCGGCCGTCCACTTGCGAAAATCGGGCGCGGGCATTAGGGCGTAGGTCATGGGGCCATGCGCCCCGATGGTTAGCAAGGTCTGCCGCGCGATTCTCTGGGCGCGCTGATGCCGGCACGCGGGGCACGTGCGCCACGTCGGGTTAAACATCCTCGCCGCCGATGTCCTGTTACCCCTGAAGGTGATCACGGTTCCTACTGCCTCTTTAGCAGCGCACGTGTGCTGAGGGGGTGCGGGCCATTGACCAGTTCCTACCCCGTCTAGCTCCAGGTCATCGGCAACACGGCCGAAGAGGGCGGCCGCCAGATCGGGATTGTCGGGCAAGGGGGGGCGGCGAGTGTGAATCAGTCGGGGCCGTGGCAGTTGTGCCACTTCCCCTAGCAGCTCCCACTCCGGCCCGCCGGCCGCGGCGATGCGGGCCAGGCCGGCGCTCCCCTCCAGGATGGCGCTAAACAGGGTGCGGTAGACGGGGGGAATGTCGTCGGCCAGCAGGGCATCATGCCGCCCGGCATCGGGGGCATAGAGTGCGAACCATGCCGCGCGGGTCAGTCGATAAGTATCTAGCGTTGTGTAGGGGGTATCGTCTTGCGATCTAGGGTCGGATTTTGTATACTGCATACTGTAAGTTCCTTTGGCGTATCCGCTTCCACGGTGCGCCACCGCCCCGCCCGTCGCCCGGTTGCCTAGACCGGGCGTCGTGCTATCTAGGGGGTGTCAACATCGCCCCGCCTGGGGGCAGCCGCCGTCTTTCCCTAAACCCGTCGCATATGTTGTCAGCCGCGGCCGCCACGTCGCCCCCGTCTCGGGGTGTCAACGTGCGCCGCGCCAGGCCCGCCTGGGGCACATTGCGCCGCCGTGTTGCCCCGTCTCGGGGCGTCACAGCGTTGGGGGGTGTCACTCACGCCTATGATGTTGTAAACGTGCATCAATTGCACATCGTGTCTAACTGGCCCGCAGTATAAGCACAAAGGGGCGCGGCCGTCAAGAACGAATATCGCCCGCGTGCGGTAAATCTGCCGGCGGGGCGGTGTAGGGCGTCGTATCCCATCCTGTAGCCGTTCTGTACCTGATTAAAGCCTGTAGCCTATAGAATGGGTCAAAAACAGCCCTTACAGCCCATTGTAGGCTATTGGCCCGATTCTAGTCTGTAATCTACACTGTGGGGTATGTACAGCGTTCTACAGGCCGCCAGATATGCAGGTGTAAGTAGTTCGACAATCCGCAATTGGGCGGTCGACTATGGCGAATTTCTATCGCCAGGGGCCAGCCCCCCGGCCGGCCAGCCGCGCCAGTTCTCCGAAGAGGATATGAGGGTATTTAGCACCGTGGCCGTGCTGCGGGGTCAACTTGTGGAGCCGGTCGACATTCGGGCCGCCCTGAGTGACGGCCGCCGTATGGAGCCGGTCGCCCCCCCGCCCGACGATGCCCCGGCCGCTGAAGATGTCACCCCGGCCAGCGCCGTCACCCTCTACAAAGGTTTGTTAGACGAATGGCGCACCCGCGCCGATGACCTAGCAGAGAGGCTACTCGCCAGCGAGACGGCCCGCGCGGCCGCTGAAACAGAATTGAGAATACTCAGGGAATTGTATGAGGCTTCTTCCGCCCCCGCCCCGGATCGCCGCCCGACGTTCTGGGAATGGGTGACGGGGAGAGGGCGCAAGTAATCAGGCCAGGATAGCGGGCCAGGACACCCCACTAGCGCCGCGCCGGCCGCCGCGGTAGTCTGCCTCATTTAGCAGCACCTCGCGCACGCTGGAACCGTGCCACCGCCCGCCGCGCGGGGTCGATGCCCCGGCCGCGTTTAGGTCGTCGGCAATGGCGGCCAGCGTTGCCCCGGCCGCGCGCCGTTGGAAGATGTCGCGCACAACGGCGGCCGCCGCGGGGTCGATGGCGATCTCCCCCGTCGCCCCGGCCGCTCCCATGATGCGCCGATAGCCCATCGGAACCCGGCCGCCCCTCTCCCCATCCCGCCGCCCGCGTTCGTTGCGGCCGTCGGTCGTGCGGGCCACAATGGTATCACGCTCCAGCTGGGCCAGGGCGGCAAACATGGTCAAGACGAATTGCCCCGCGGGGGTCGACGTGTCTAGAGACTCTTTGCAAGAGACGATAGCCGCGCCCCGCTGGGTGAATCGGTCAACGTATTCCAACACTAGCCGCGTCGACCTTGCGAGGCGGTCTAGGGCATAGACGATGACGGCCGTCACCTCGCCGCGGTCGACCGCCTCCAGCATGGCGGCCAGCCCCGGCCGGGCCGCCTCTCCCTTTGTGCCGCTGATGCCCTCATCGGCAAAGACGCAAGCCGGAACCCAGCCCTTAACGGTTGCCAGCGCCTCGCACTTTGCCAATTGCACCTCTAGGCCGTAGCCCGTCACTTGCTCATCTGTGGACACTCTTAGGTAAATTGCCGCCTGGGTGGTCATATGTGGCCCTCTCTGTATACAGTAACTTTCAAGTAACTGTATTTTACCCCTAGCGGTAGAATAGTCAACCCCTAATCGGCGCGGATTCTCGGCGGAATTTTCAGCAGCGGGCATTGTGCGAGAGGGTGCAGCCCGCCCCCGCCCGCCTGGGTGCAGCCCGCCCCCGCCCGCCTGGGTGCAGCCCTTACAACGACAACGGCCGCCG
>JAIBAS010000029.1 GCA_019695075.1 Promineifilum sp.
CGGCCAGCCGGTCGATCCGCCGCTGGTGGCCGAGGTGGTGGTGCGGCCGGCGTCGCCGCTCGTGCCGCCCGCCGCCGAAGGAGAAGCGGCCGTGTTCGCTGATAGCTTCATGTTGGCCGCCTCGTCGGTCGAGACGAGCAGCGAGGGGCCGGCCGTCACGCTGTGGTGGCGGGCCACGGCCGCGCCGCCGGCCGACTATACCATCTTCGTCCACCTGCTGGACGCCGACGGCAACCTGGTGGCCCAGGCCGACGGCGTGCCCAACGACGGCCTTAGCCCGACGACCATCTGGCAGCCGGGCGACGTAGTGCGCGATGTCCACCGCTTCCCGCCCGGCACGGTGTTGCCACCGGGCGGCCGCGTCCTGGTGGGGGCCTACCGCGCCGACACGGGCGAGCGCGCCCCGGTCACGCTGGACGGCGCGCCGCTGCCAGACAATGCTGTTGAATTAGGAATTACGAATTCGGAGTGACGAGTACGGGTGGGAAGAGCTCACGCAAAGGCGCTAAGGGGCAAAGGCGCAAAGAAAGAAAAGTAATTCTGCTTGGCGTTCTTTGCTTCTTTGCGCCTTTGCGTGAGCTCTTCTCTCAACAAGGAGTCCCATGAAAGCGACTCGAATTCTGACCATCATCGTGACGATGATCGCCGGCGTCATCGGCGTGGCGATCCTCATTGGCCTGCCGGCGGGGAGCCAGGCCGCGCCGGACCTGACGACGACGCCCTCGGCCACGCCGCGCCACCGCGCCCTGTTGCCGCACGTGCGCTATGACCTCGCGCCGACGCCGACGGCCACGCCGACCCTGCCGCCCACGCCCATGCCGTCGCCCTACAGCGCCTCGGCCTGGCTGACGATCACCCGCTTCAAGCCGCTCAACGCCAGCACCTTCAACACCGGCTCGTTCATCGTCGGCAACGACTCGCTCCACGGCGAGCGGCTGACCGAACTGCGCATCGACCTGAGCACGGCCATCTTCCCCGATATGGTCTTCGACCCGTTCGGGCAGGCGGGCGACACCGTGGCCAAGAGCTACACTCTCGACAACGGCCTCAAGCAGGCCAGCTACGCCTTTGAGCAGCCCCACGACGGCGGCTTCGACGTGCTGGTGGTGCGCTATAACGGCTTCGACCCCGGCGACTTCTCGTCGTTCTCCGTCGATATCGATCCGACGAGCATCAAGGGCGTCGGCGCGCCCGGCCCGGGCGAGTCGGGCAGCGTCGGCGGGCTGGAGCTTGTCGGGGCGACGGTGACGGCGACGTTCGACAGCGGCGCGACGATCGCCGGCCAGGTCTACCGGCTGGCCGACGACGGCGGCGTGGGCGGCCACCACAGCGGCGGCACAGCCGTGTTGCGCGACGGGCTGCCGCCGCGGCCGCAGATCACTGTCCTGGGCGTCAATCCGCCAACGACCGTGGCCAACGCCAACCAGACCGTGCGCGTCGTCGGCCCGCCCGGCCGGCCGGTGACGGTGCTGGTCGTCGAGGGCGGGCTGTTCCTGGAGGGCGTGCCCAACGGCGGCTTCGATATCGACCCGTTCGAGGCCAACAACGCCGTCGACGTGCGTGAGTACCAGGCCGTCGTCGGCGGCAGCGGCCGCGTTGACGTGCCCATTGTCCTGATGAAGCAGAACGACAAGAGCGGCATCCACGCCATCACGGCCGTCTTCGACAACCACTATGGGCTGAAGGGGCTGGTGGCCGCGCCGCTGGTCGTCGAACTGGAGTAGGCCGCCAGTTGTGATAGAATGCACAAGGACAGAATCAACCGCGCCGGCCGGCCGCCAACGAGCGACCGGCCGGCCCTGCAAGGAGAACCATCCATGACCACATCCTCCTCCTCTGCGCGCCGGCTGTGGCCGGTGTTGGCGCTGTGCCTGTTGGCTGTCGTCGCCCTTCTGGCCGCGTCCGGCGCGCGCGCCGCGCGCGAGGCCGCCGGGCCGAACAAGATTTTCATGCCCCTCGTGCGCGTGGCCGCGCCGCCGGTGTTCGAAGTTTCGCCCCTGGTCGATCTGGGCGATATCACCATCACCGACATCGCCAACGCCGGCGACGAGCGCCTGTTCGTTGCCGACCGCGAGGGCCGGGTTTTCATCGTCTACCCCGATGGCCACGTTGCCCCGGAGCTGTTCATGGATACGCGCCATCTGGTGCAATTGGGCAGCGATGGCAACCAGAACGACTTCGAGCAGGGCTTCCTGGGTATGGCCTTCCACCCCAACTACCCGGCCACGCCCTACATCTACTTCGCCCATTCGACGCCGCGCACCGTCACCGTCACCCGCGTCATGCTGAGCGCCAACGATCCGAACAAGGTCAACCCGCAGACGTATGTGCCGCTGATCTTCGAGCGCAAGCCGGACAAGGATGCCGCCGGCAACCTGAGCGCCGTCCACAACGCCGGCGACCTGGCCTTTGGGCCGGACGGCTATCTCTACATCCCCATCGGCGACGGCGGGCCGGACCCGTATGACCCGTGGGGCGTGCCCGGCGACCCCAACAACCACTCCCAGCGCTTCGACACCATCTTCGGCTCCATCCTGCGCATCGACGTGGACCCGACGCGCGGCGCGCCGGCCGATTGCGGCGTTAAGGGGCGCTACTCCATCCCGCGCGACAACCCCTGGATGGGCGACGCGGGCTGCGATGAGCTATGGGCCAAGGGGCTGCGCAACCCGTGGCGCATCTCCATCGACAGGCTGACCGGCGACTTCTACGTCGCCGACGTGGGCGAGTGGAAGCGCGAGGAAGTCAGCTACCTGCCGCGCTCGGCCGGCGGCGGGGCCAACTTCGGCTGGCACTGCTACGAAGGCACCTTCGACTACGCCGCCTACCAGCTGCCCAGCTTCCCGCAGTTCGCCAACTGGTGCCCCGCCGGGCGCACCTACGTTCCGCCCGTGTTCGAGTACACCCACGACGCCGGCGAGTGCTCCATCATCGGCGGCATCCTCTACCGCGGCGGCAAGTTCCCGACGCTCTACGGCCGCTACTTCTTCTCCGACTGGTGCAGCGGCAAGATGTGGACGATGATCAAGGAGAACGGCGCGTGGAAGGTGGA
The DNA here is from genome assembly GCA_019695075.1 of Promineifilum sp. GTDB lineage: Bacteria > Chloroflexota > Anaerolineae > Promineifilales > Promineifilaceae > Promineifilum. The sequence continues at coordinate 3,053 of JAIBAS010000029.1, forward strand.
GTCCGCCGGGAAGATTTCGCTGCCGTTCAGCACCTTCGGCGAGGACAGCCAGGGTGGGTTGTACGCCGGCGTCTACCAGGACGGCACGGTCTACAAGCTCAACGTGCGCTAGGGGCGCGACCGATGAAGGCAGTTCTGACCGGGGCGACGGGCTTTATCGGCGGGGCCGTCGCCCGGCGGCTGGCGGACGAGGGCGTGGCCGTCCACGCCCTGACGCGCCCCGGCGCGGATCGGACGCGCCTGGCCGGGCGGCCGATCGTCTTCCACGACGGCCGACTTTACATCAGCTACTACGCGTCACAAAGCGGCAAGCCCGCGATCTACGTTGCGGTGGTGGATTTGAAGACGTGAGGGACGAAGAGGTGATCCGATTTTGATATCAAGACAGGATCAGTTGTGACCAGCAATCGGATAATGCCCGACTCCGCAAAGAGTCTGGGAGAATGTTCATGTAGTTCCGCTTCAACCTCGGCAGCGTGCGCTCAGTTTATTTGTAGGCAATCGCTGCGCTCGACGGGCCGGCAAGATGGATGGTCTCGAAACGCGTGAAGCCCGCCTCGCCGCACCAGCCGCGGAAGTCCGCGCCGGAGTAGTCAAACGCCTCGCCGAATTCGATGAGCATGTTCAGCGACATGAGCAGACCGAAGGTGTTCTCGCGACGCGCGTCGTCGATGAGTGCCTCGACCGCGATGAATGCTCCGCCCGGAGGCAGTGCATCGTAGGCGGCCCGGATGAGGTGCTTCTTTTTCTCGAGGTTCCAGTCGTGCAGAATCATTCCCATCGTGATCA
>JAIBAS010000180.1 GCA_019695075.1 Promineifilum sp.
TGTCGATGTCCAGCTCTTCGCCCGGCGTTGCAAACGGTGCAACAAGCGCCATCACCGATGCCGCACGATTCGACGCCGGCAGGCCCGCAGGCACGCCGGCTGTCCAGACGTTGTCAACGAACGTCACGCCCGCGGCCGTGTTGGCCAGCGCCTTCGCCCCGATTGGCAGACGATCAAAGACGAACAGATTGTTGCGGAACGTACCCCTCACGTGCCCGCCATGTTGATTTTCCAGAACGGAAACGCCAGAACTGGAATTCGGCCCGGCGATGAACGTGCAGTTTTGCACCACCAACCGTTCCGGACGGGTATCGTAGCCATCGTCTCTGCCATTGAGCACCTTCTTGCGGTTGCGGACGCCTATCCCGGTCGTATTAATCGCAATACAGTTCTCGATCACGATGTCGTCGCCATGGGGCCAATTGGCTGTCTTATCGCCGCCAACCTCATCGCCAACGACAAAGCCGCCACCCACATCGCCGTCCCCTTGTTGCCATTCATCCAGCCCGCGCTGAACAATGATACAGTTGGCGAAATGCACCCTGCGCGCTCGGTTGGACACATACGCGCCCAGGTGAGCGGTATCCTCAACTCGCAGCCCATCCACCTCTGCGTCTTCGGTGAACGGCCCCAGGGCGAAACCCTCGCCATAGCCGAATCGAATGCGCGTGTTCGTGATACGCACGCCGACTACATATCGGAAGAGACAGCACCCATTCACGGGCGTTTCCTGCCACTTGCCGGTCAGACTGAGATGATGCAAATAGCAGCCTCGCAGCGTCACGCCATGAATGAGCGTGCCGGTTCCATTTGCCCCAAAGCCGCCCGCGGCCGTATGGTGGATTTCGCAATCTTCCATCAGGAAGTTGTCGCCGCCGGCCGCGACGGCCACGCCCTTGCCACGAACGTTCCGAATCTCAAGTCCACGCAGCGTCACGTCGGCCTCGTCAACCAACACCTGCGTGGCACTGGCCTCGCCGGGCAGCGTCTTGCCACCGGCCCAGCCGCCGTCAATAATCGGCCGCGCCTCCCCCTCCGCACCCTGCCACGTCGTCCCGCGAGGCGGCCTCAACGCCTCGAGGTACGTGCCGTCATGGATGATCACCACATCCCCCGGCTTCACGGCGGCGGCAGCGGTCGCCAGAGTCGTATACTCCTTTCCCGAACCCACGTGTCTCTCTGCCATCCTAAAAACCTCCCTCCGGCCTCTCTCGCCGGCATACGTCGCGCAACCTATCTAACTTATGATGCCGCTTCGCGCACATGACCAGCTCGCGCGCGCTGGCCCCCGGCGTGTCGCCGGCGCAATTCCGCAGCTGCAACTCAAAGGCCAGGTCTTTCATTTCGGCCTCGTCGAAGTTCTCCTGAATGCGTTGCCACAGATCGACCAACATTTCCGTCTCGGCCGCCTGCCCACCGGCCGGCGACGTCTCACTCCGCGCCGGTGCCGGCGACCACTCCGGCGTTAATCCCGCCCGGCGGATCTGCGCGATAAGAACGACCACGCCGTGCTCTAGCTCGTCAACCTGCCGCTGCAGCTTGCCCCTCTCGGCCGCGTCCAGCAGTCGCAGCGACTCCAGCCCGTCGACGCGCCTCGCCAGGCCGCGCACGTACAGCACCAGCGCCACCAGCCCTGGGGCCGCGGCAATGACCAGGATCAGCGCAATCCCTTGCACAACAGCCGCGTCTACCATTACACCCAACTCTCCAACGTCTTCACCGTGCCCGCGTCATCCTGCACCCGCAGGTACGTCGTCCCGGCGTTCTCTTCGGCATAGACCAGCACATAGCCTGCCGGCGGTGCTTCCGGCGGCGCGTCCAACACCCTTAGCAGCAGGCCCGGCAGACGCAGTTGCCCGCCATCGTCAAGCCGCACGGCCGCCCGCTCCAGTTCGGCCGCGCGCCGCTGCGTCTCGTCCAGCCGGTCGAGGAAGTTGCCGCGCAGCCGTTGCCTGTCCAGTTGCCCAGCCACTACGCCACCACCGTCCCGCACACGCCGTCGCGCGGCCGGAACTCCCGGCCGAGGACCCGTCGCCGCATGCCTATGAAGCCGTCCAGCATCGAATACATCTCTACTGTCACTTCATCACCGATGTCGTAGTCGCCGAATCGCGCCGGCGGTAGGTTCAGAGCGTCCAGGCCTGTGGCCACGTAGGGCGTTGCACTCGCGCTCAGGTTGAGCGCCGTCCGCGCCGCCAGCGTCGCCGCGTCGGTCACGCCACTCATCACCTCGGGCGACTGTCGCAGGCCGTAGCGCGTTACGCTGGCCTCGTCCCTCGCCGTGGCGTAGGGTCTGCTCCAAGCCTCCCAGCCGTTGCCGGCTCCGGTCGTCAGCCACTCATTGATGATCGGCCCCTGCTCCTCCGGCTCAACTGCGGCGATGTTGTGGCCTTCCATCAGCCGCACGTTCGGCCGCGCTCGGCCGCGCTGGTCATAATAGTTGGCGCGCAAACGGATGCGACCACCTTCCAACGCGCCCGTCACGTCGAAGTCGCCGCCATAGGTCAATAGCTTGTCCTGCACGACCTTCAGCAGCTCCTCTAGATGAAACTCGGCCGACACGGCCTCGCCGCCGATATAGATCTGTCCGACCTCAACCACGGCCGGCCCGGCCTGCTCGGCCAGCAGCGCGGCGAAGATGGCCCCCGGCGTCACCGCTGAGAAGCGCCGTGTCCGCGTTGTTACCCGCTGGGTCAGCAGCCGCTCGCCGCCGTAGGCGGTCAACTCCACGCTGCCGTAGGCCCAGCGCCGCGGCGGGTCGAGATACCCCGACCACGTCGGCAGACCGTTATCGAAGTACATCAACAGTCGGCTGCCGAACTCCATCAGCTCGCCGGCCGTGCCCGGATTGCCCACGATCAGCCTTGCCTGGCCGTCCTCATTCAGACGCCAGGACACGCTATCGATGTCGGCCGCCAACTCGCCGATGACCACGCCGCGGGGGTTGGCCACCAAAATCAGCGTGTACAAACCGTTGACCCAGCCCACGTCCGGCAGCAGGGTGGGGGGAGCAACCACGCCGGCCAGCGGCCACGCTCGATCCGGCCAGGAGCGCGTCGGCCATGAGCTACCGGGATAGACGAAGCTCACGTCGCGTCCCTCGTCACCGCCGTGCGGTTGCCGTTGGCGTCGGTCGTCATGACCACACGATTCTTGGTGTCGGCCAGGTCTCGGAAGCTGACCGTAGACGTGCCGCCGCCGCTGGCCTTGCCCACGAGCGACGCCAGCATCAGCCTCACCGCCTGCCTTAGCGTGGTCGATCCCTCTACTACCTCGTCGATGATGGCGTCCACAGCCCCGGCCGAGAGCGGAACGCCACTATTGAGTGAGTCGAGATACCCAGCGCGGGCGGTCGACAACCGACCTTCCAGGTCATCCACCAACCCACTCACCGTGGCCAGCGCGGTCGCCGTGGCCACCGCCCCGCCGCTCAGGTTGTCCAGGTAGGCAGCGCGGGCGGCTGACAACCGGCCTTCCAGATCGTCGACCAGACCCTGCAGCGTGGCCAGCGCTGTGGACGTAGCCAGGCCCGACTGAAACTCCGTCACCGCGTCGGGTGCTACTTTTGCCGCCGTGATCGCGTTGTCGGCCAGCACGCCCGGCGCGCCTGGGACGAGAAAGAGCAGCTCGCCCGCGCTAATTGCGGCAGGGAAGGGCGGATCGACCGTCAGCGTCTTCGTCGTGCCATTGTAGGCCGTCACTCGCGCCACAGCCCCACCGGCCGGCGCGCCTCCACCGGACAAGCTGGTGACGAGCATACTAACATACGTGCCGCTCAAACTTGATGCCTCCGCGGACGGATAGAGTAGGGTGATCGGAATGTTCGTCGTCGTTGGGGT
>JAIBAS010000081.1 GCA_019695075.1 Promineifilum sp.
TCGCCATTGTCGCCTGCATGCGCAAGTTCCTAACCATTCTCAATGCCATGCTCCGCGACCAGCGCCCTTGGTCAACTGACTTGGCTCTGCCTCGCCCTTGACAAAACTACAGTTGCTTTGCGTGAGCGCCTTCGCGTGAGCGCTTTCAGAGCTACGGTGTCAGCGGCAGCCGCACCAGAAAGGCCGACCCGCTCCCCGGCTCGCTGGACACGCTCACCGCGCCGCCCTGCGCGGCGACAAGCTCCTTGACGATGGCCAGCCCCAGCCCGGAGCCGCGCCGGCCGTCCTCGGCGCGCACGCGCGACTTGTCCAGCCGGTAGAAGCGCTCGAACACGCGCGGCAATTCCTCGGCGGGGATGCCCGGCCCGGTGTCGGTGACGATGCCCTCGACGAAGCCATCGTCGGCGCGCACGGCCAGATGGACGTGGCCGCCGGAGGGGGTGTAGGTCAGCGCGTTGTCGGCCAGGTTGGTGAAAACCTGCGCCAGCCGGTCGGCGTCGCCCAACACCGGCGGCACGGGCGGCGCGTCGAGGGTGAGTTCGATCTGCCGGGCGCGGGCGCGCGGCACTTGCCCGCGGTGGACATCGGCCATCACGGCGCTCACGTCGATGGGGCGCAAGGTGAGGTTGAGTTGGCCCGACTCGATGCGGGCCAGGTCGAGCAGTTCGTTAACCATCCGCGCCATGCGGCCGGCCTCGTTGTAGATGGTCTCGGCGGCGCGCTGGCGGTCTTCGGGTGTGTCGGCCGCGCCATCGAGCAGCGCCTGGCTCCAACCGGAAATGGCCGTCAGCGGTGTCTTCAGGTCGTGGGAGACGTTAGCCACCAGGTCGCGCTGGGCCGTCTGCGTGGCGTCCACCTGCGCGGCCATGCGGTTGAAGCTCTCGGCCACGCCGCGCACCTCGTCCGGCCCCTCCGGCGGCACGCGCTGCTTATAGTCGCCGCGGGCGATAGCCCCGGCGGCGGCGGCCAGGTGTTGTAGCGGCTGGCTGACGGAGCGGCTCAGCCACGCCGCCAGCAGGATGGCCAGCAGGAAGGCCATCGCGCCGGCATAGAGTAGCGGACGCAGGAAGAAGTCGCTGAAGAATTCGCCCGGCGTTGGCTCCGGCTCGGCGTAGAAGATGAGCACTGGGTCGAAGGCGGGGTTTGGCTCGGCGAAGACCAGCCAGCGCTCGCCGTTGCTGTGGACGAAGGTGCCGAAGATGCTGCCCCGGCCGACGTTGGCCATCGTCAGGCTTTGCGGGCGCTCGACCTGGGTCAACGGGTCGCCGACCCAGTCATCTTCCTCCACGGAATCGAAGATGATCTTCTGCGCGCCGCTATCGACGACGAGGATGCGCACGTTGGCGCTCTCCGCCGTTGAAAAGAGCAGGCTCTGCAACTCCTCACCGCCCGCGCCTGTCTGCCAGAGGCTCAGCAGTTCGCGCTGGTTGGTGCGGCTGATGGCCGAGAGGCGCTCCAGCGCCGGCAGCAGGCGCGCGTCGGACACGCCGGCGAAGCCGAACAGCGCCAACGCGACCAGCAGCAGGCCGGCGAGGATGACGGCGACGTAGGACAGCAGCAGGCGGGCGCGCAGAGTGCGGGGCATGACGCGGCTCCTAGACCAGGCGCTCCCGCGCCTTGGCGCTCAGGTAGTCCATGCTCCAGACCATGATGACGATGGCCCAGATGGCCGTGCCCGCGGCGGCATACTCGCTCAGGCTGACCCAGACGCGGAACTGCTGGCCGATGCCGCCGCCGCCGACGAAGCCGATGACGGTGGACATGCGGATGTTGATGTCCCACTGGTAGATGATGAAGGCCAGGAACGGCGGCACAAGCTGGGGGACGACGGCATAGACCAGCGTTTGCAGCCGATTCGCGCCGCTGGTCATGACCGCCTCCACCGGGCCGGTCTCGATCTCCTCGATGGACTCGGAGAAGAGCTTGCCGAGGTTGGGGATGTTGTTGAGGGCCAGGGCCAGCACGCCGGCGAACGGCCCCGCGCCCACCCACGTCGCCGCGATGAGCACCAGGATAAGCGGTTCCACCGAGCGGGTAATGTTGAAGATCGTCCGCAGGCCGTAGTAGACCGTCTTGCCCAGCGGGCTATCGCCCATGATGTTGCGCGCCGCCAGGAAGCTGAGCGGGATGGCGAACAGCGCCCCCAGCGTCGTGGCCACCAGGGCCATCAGCAGCGTCAGGATGGACAGGTTGAAGACGGTGCGCACGGTGTCGCTGAGTTGCCGGCGGCCGGCCACGTCCTCGTAGGTGATCTCCACGCGGCCGGCGGCGGGTTGCCCTTCCTGGGAGGCGACGACGGGGTTGATCGTCGTTTCGACGGTCAGCGTACCCTCCGGCGTCGTCGTGCAGCAGCCGGCGCGGACGCGCAGGAAGGCCCCGTCGGGCAACACCCAGCGCACCGACACCTGCCGGTTGGGCGGCAGGCCACTGCCGGTGATGACCAGCGGATCGCCGGGGTTGCCGCATTCGGCCGAGAGGGCGATGCCCTCGTCGGCCGGCTCGCCGGCGTCCACCGCGCCGCAAGGCACGGGCAGGGGCGCGCTGATGGTCTGGGTTGTCGTCGGCTGGGTGAAGATTTCCGGCACAGCGAACTCGCGGGCCAACGCCAGCCCTTGTGGCGCGCCGCGAATCAATTCCATCGGCTCGATCTGGGCGATGCGCCACGACCAAACGAAGGCGGCCACGAAGGCGGCCACGAGGAGCAGGCGCAGGGCGCTGCGCACCGGCGGGCTGCCGCGGCTGATGATCGGCCGGCCGGCGATGATGCGCTCGCGCAGCCAGCCGGACACAAAGTCCAGCGTGGCGACGACGAGGATGATGGCGATGATGGCCGTGGCCATGGCCGAGAAGCGATTGAGCCGCACCCACTGGATGACTAGGAAGCCCAGGCCGGCGTCGCTGACCAGGCCGATGACCGTCGAGAGGCGCACGTTGATGTCGAAGCGGTAGAGGGTGAACGACGTGAACGTCGGCAAAATCTGGGGCAGCACGGCGTAGATGACCATCTGCGCCCAGCTCGCGCCGGTGGCCCGCACCGCCTCGATGGGGCCGGGGTCGATGCTCTCGATGGACTCGGAGTAGAGCTTGGCCAGGGCGGCGACGGTGTGGAACCACAGCGCCAGCGTGCCCGCGAACGGCCCCAGGCCGACCCAGACGGCGAAGACGATGGCCCACATCAGCGTCTCGATGGAGCGGATGATGTTGAGCAGCGTACGGACGACGTAGTAGATGGCCAGCGTCAGGCGGTTGGCCCCCATCAGGTTGCGCGCCGCCAGGAAGCTGACCGGCACGGCGAAGACGACGCCCAGCACCGTGGACAGGAAAGCCAGGGCCAGTGTCTCGCCGATCTTCTCAATGACCAGCGACAGCGTTTGCGTCGGTTGCAGGTCGCCGGTGGGAATGGCCTGCACGGCGCGGACGGCGTGGGTCAGCGTCTGGCCGGGGTCGGGCTGGGCCGTCAGGGGCACGGCCTGGGGCACGAGCAGTGTGGCCGTGAAGCGCCCGTCGGCGTCGGCGACGAAGGTGACAACCTCGCCATTGAGCGTCGCCCGGCGCGGGCTGCCCAACGGATCGACCCACTGCACCTGGCCGGTGGCGTTCGGCTCGAAGCCCTCGCCGCTGATCGTCAGCACGTCGCCTACCTCAGTGCAGGGCAGGGTGATGACGCGCGGCGAGACAGTCGCCTCACGGTTCGGCTCCGGCAATGGATCGACGCAGGGAACCATGATCGGCGCGACGCCGATCAGGTCTTCGGTCGGGTACTCGAACAGTTCCGGGCTAAGCAGCGAGCGCAGATAGGGTTGGACGTTGGGCAGGCCGGTGATCAGCCGCACCGGCCGCACCTCGGTGACGAATGTCGCCGCGCCATAGAGCACCAGGCCGATGAGCAGCAAGGCCGCGCCCCAACGCGGCTGCTTGCCCCGCGCGATCTGGTAGGCGTCGCGGGCGATCCACAGCAGGAACAGGGCCAGCGGGGCCAGCAGGGCGTAGGTCTTCGTCCACAACACGAGACCCAGCAGCGCGAAGAAGGTCAGGAAAAGAGTAATGCCCCGCGAGCGTTCACGCAGAAGAAACTGGCCGCTGCCGGGAATGATGAGCGAGAGCAGGGCCGGCAACCAGGGGTTGGCGGGGCGGCGTTCAGGAGGCATTCTGTGGCGTGACCGAGACCATTTCCGCCTCTTCGCCATAGACTTCTTTGAACTTCGCGGGCGTCAGCTCCGACGGCAGGCCATCGAAGACGAGTTCGCCCGCCTTCAGGCCCACGACGCGCGTGGCATAGCGATGCACGAGGTCAAGAAAGTGCAAGCTGCACAGAACGGTGATGTGGTCTTGTTGATTGAGTAGTTCGAGATAACGCAGGATGGAATGCGACAGCACCGGGTCGAGGCTGGCCACCGGCTCGTCGGCCAGGAGCAATTTCGGCTCCTGCATCAGGGCGCGGGCGATGCCGACGCGCTGCTGCTGACCGCCGGAGAGCTGGTCGGCGCGGTTGTCGGCCTTGTCCTCGATGCCAACGCGGGCCAGGGCCGCCCGCGCGCGCTGGCGATCCTCGGCCGAAAAGCGGCCGAGCAGGCTCCAGAAGGGATTGACGTAGCCCAGCCGCCCGGTCAGCACGTTGGTGGTCACGCTGCTGCGCTTGACCAGGTTGAAGTGCTGGAAAACCATGCCGATCTGCCGGCGAATCTCGCGCAGTTCCGACGGATTGGCGGCGGTGATGTTCTGGCCGTTCCAGATGACCGCGCCGGCCGTCGGCTCGATCAGCCGGTTGATGCACCGTAGCAGGGTCGATTTGCCGGAGCCGGACAGGCCGATGATGGCCAGGAACTCGCCGTCCGCGACGCGAAAGCTGACGTCCTTGAGGGCTACGGTTCCGTCGGGGAAGACCTTCGTCAGGTTCTGGATTTCGAGCACGGCTTCTCCTTCGCCGGCGAGGCGGCCACGAAGCGACCGCAAAGCGACCACGGGCCAGTGTGCCGACCCGTGGCCGCTCTGGTTCGTTACACGGCGGTGGCTACTGGGCCAACTCCTCGATGTTGATGCCCGCGCGGCTCAAGTCGGCGCGGAACGTGTCATAGAAGGCGTCGCTGGACGCTTGCAGCCCCTCAATGTTATAGAGGGTATTCAGCGCTTCCTGCCCCTCCGGCGTGCCGGCGATGTCGAGCAGGGCGGTGACGATCTGCTCGCGCATGTCCGCCGGGAAGTCGGCGATGAAGGCCACGCTGTCGTTGGGGATGTCGCTGGTGTTGGCCAGGACAATGACCTTCTCCAGCACATCCGGGAACTCCTCTTCGATGCCCGTGCGGGCGTCGGAGAAGGTCGCGCCGGCGTCGCAGTCACCGTTGTAGACCTGGGTGACGACGTTGTTGTGCGAACCCGCCTCGATGGTCTCGGCGAAGTCGGTGTCGGGGTCGATGCCCTCGGCGGCCAGCATGATGCGCGGGATGATGTAGCCGGAGGTCGAGGCCGGGTCAACCCAGCACATGACCTTGCCCTTCAGGTCTTGCAGCGTCTCGATGCCGCTGTCGGCGCGGACGATGATCTGGCCGGCGTAGGTCGTCGCGCCGAAGCGGGACGTGACCAGGGCGGCATCAACGCCGCATTGCTCGGCGGCCATGACGTAGTTGAACGTATTCAGCCAACCGATCTGGGCTTGGCCGGCGCACATGGCCTCGCGCACGGACGAGAAGTCGGTGCCGACGGTGGACTGCACCGTCAGGCCGGTGGCGTCGGTGAGCATCTGCGCCAGGGTGTCGCCGCTGGCGATGATGTCCTGGGTGTCGCCCGAGGGAACGAAGGACATGATGATGGGGTTCTCGGCCGTGCCCAGGTCGCCGGCGGCCGGTTCTTCGGCAGCGGGTTCCTCCGGGGCGGCGGTTGGCTCCTCGACAACGGGCGCTTCCGTCGGCGTGACTTCGGCCGCGCCGCCGCTACAGGCAGCCAGGGCAAGCATCAATAATGCTGCCACTACCAATAGAAGGGAAAACTTACGGACGTTCATTCTTTCCTCCAGGAACTTAAAGTAAGCCACAATTAGCCTACTCTTGCTGGCCGCCAGGGCGTTCAGGCGACCGCCCGCGGCCGTTGAACCATAGTTGCATGTTAACTTCGTTGCCAGTGGTTGACAACCGTAATATGACCCATTGGCGGCCCCTACTTGTCGTCGTGTGGACAGTGATAGCGGTACTCGATCAGCGCGCCGTCCGCGTCGAAGCGGAAGGTGGAGAGGGACGCGGGCGCGGGGTAGAGGTCATCGACGCCGCAGTCGATCAGTTCGCGCTTGGCCGCGCCCGTGGCCGGGCGGCCGAAGGCCCACAGAATGGCGAAGGCGATCAGGTCGCCGTGGCTGACGGCGACGATGTGCCGGCCGGGGTACTCGGCCCGCGCATGGGCGAAGAAGGCCAGCACCCGCGCCAGGATGTCGGCCGGCGTCTCGTAGGGCGGCGCGATCTCGCCGTAGAAGTCCCAATTGCGCTGTTCCATTGCGGCTATCGTCTGGCCGTCATACGGCGAATAGATCTCGGTCAGCAGGTCGCAGGCGATCAGAGGCGCGGGCGCGGACAGTTGCGCGGCGACCAACCCGGCCGTCTGCTCGGCGCGTAGCAGCGGGCTGTGGTAAATGGCGCTGATATTGGCGTCGGCCAGATAGCGTCCAGCCGCAATTGCCTGGGCGCGCCCCCGCGCGGCCAGCCCAAAGTGGGGCAGGCGGCCATAGTAGACGGCCTCCGGGTTCTCCACCAGGCCGTGGCGCAGCAGCGAGATCGTCGTGGTCATGTCGCCGGGCCGGCCTCCAGGACGCTCAGCTTGTAGCCCCGCCCCCAGACCGTCTCGATCTCCACGCCGCTGCCCTCCAGCCGGTCGCGCAGGTGGGCCACGTGGACATCGACGGTGCGCGTCTGGCCGTGGTACTCGTAGCCCCAGACGAGGTCGAGCAGTTGGTCGCGCGAGAGCACCTGGTTGGCGTGGTCGGCCAGCGTCAGCAGCAGGTCGAACTCCCTGGCCCGCAGGGCGATGGCCGTGTCATCGAGCAGCACCTCGCGGCTGGTGGGATCGACGGTGAGGCGGCCGAGGCGGCGCGGGCGGTCGGCGGCCGGCTTGTCGACCGTCGTCCGCCGCAGGATGGCGCGCACGCGGGCCACCAGTTCGCGCGGGTTAAACGGCTTGGTCAGATAGTCGTCGGCGCCCATCTCCAGGCCGACGATCTTATCGATGTCCTCGTCGCGGGCGGTCAGCATCAGGATGGGTAGGTTGCCCTCGGCGCGAACGCGGCGGCAGACCTCCCAGCCGTCCATGCGCGGCATCATCAGGTCGAGGACGAGCAGCGCCGGCGGGTCGCGGCGCACTTCTTCCAGCGCCGCCGCGCCGTCCACGGCCGTGCGCACGCGAAAGCCCTCCTTTTCCAGGTAGAGCCGGGCCAGGTCGCGGATGTTGGCCTCGTCGTCGGCGATCAGGATCGTTTCGGGCATGGGGCACTCAGCCGGCGAGGAGGGCCACGCACTCGATCTCCACCAGGCCGCCCTTGGGTAGCGCGCCGACCTCGACCGTGGAGCGGGCGGGGAACGGCTCCGGGAAGTGGCGGGCATAGACGGCGTTCATGGCGGCGAAGTCGCTCATGCTTTGCAGGAAGACGGTCGTCTTGATGACGTGGGCGAAGTCCGTGCCCGCGGCGGCCAGCACGGCCCGCAGATTGCGCAACACCTGCTCCGTCTGCGCCGCCACGTCTGTGCCCACCAACTCGCCCGTGGCCGGGTCGAGGGCGACCTGCCCGGCGGTGAAAAGCAGGTTGCCGGTCCGGATCGCCTGCGAATAGGGGCCAACCGCCGCCGGGGCGTCGTTGGTATGGATGCGCTGCTTGTCCATGGCTACTCCTTGCGTCCGCTCATCTCAGGATAGGCGGGCATTGTTTAGAAAGTGTGAAGGATGTGTTATGCCGCTGTAACGGCTTAGAGGCCCTTGATGAGCAGCGACCACTCGTCGCCGTCGCGCCGCGCCGGCAGCAGCCAGAGCGCCTCGCTGTCGAGCCGCAGGTCGTATTTGAGTTTCTCCATCCAGTCGCGCCGCCCGGCCTCGATGCTGACGATGACCAGGTCTACCAGCTTGCGGCCGTCCTCCGGGGCCAGGGCGACGGGCGGGAACGTGGCCCCTTCCGGCGGCGAGACGGCCATCAGCAGCGGCTGCTTCTCCAGCAGCTTGGTGGCCAGCACGCGCGCCTCGGCCAGTTCGCACGACCAGGCGGGGATGTAGACGAAGCGCGTCTTGGCCCAGAAGGCGCGGGCCTCATCCTGGGCCGAGTGGCCGCCCTGTGTCTCGCGCACCTGGATGGTCACCTCGCCGCGATAGACCCAGAACGGCAGCCACGCTTCCGGCCGCGGCTGGATGGGCGTGACGTACTGCACCGGCAGCAGTCGCAGGCCGCCCTCGTCCAGGCTGACGGCCTCGTGGCAGTTGGGGCACTGAATGACCCTGTCGTCCTGGCCGGGGGACAGGGCCTGATTGCACTTGGGACAGCGAAGCAGTAAGAGTTTCATGGCTCATCAATCGCGGCGCGCCTCGCGGCTCATCTTCTCCAGGTCAACCAGAACGCTCTGGCCGGTTTTCATCATCTCCGAGAGGCTGCCCGTCGTCGGCAGGAACGAACCCAGCAGGCCGCCCGCGCTGCCCGCCTTCTGGAACTCTTTGGGCCGATCCTCGACTTCCTCGCCATAGCGGAACTGGCGGTAGCCGTTGAGGATGAGGCCGATGCCGACGATGATGGGCAGCAGCAGCAGACCCAGGCTGTCGTCATCGGAAGCCGCGCGGGCGGCCAACAGCGTGCCGTTGACCAACACGAGGTTGCCCGTGGCCAGCCCGACGACCAGGGCCATGGCCCGGTAGAGGACGTTGCCCGGCGCTTTGCCATACATCACCCGCCCGCTGACGCCGTCGATGACGACCTGGTAGGTGCGGCTGCGGTAGGAGTAGCGGCCGATCCACACCGGGTAGTAGACCAGCGAGAACTCCGGCCGCAACAGTTGCACGTTCTCATAGCTGGTCGAGCGCTGGCCGGCGGCGTTGCGCGCCTGGCCCAGGAAGTAGCCGCGCGCCTCGTCCAGCGCGTCGGTGCGCGACTCCGTCGGCTCGAAGACCATCGCCTCGGCATGGAGGTTCTGGCTCTCGAAGGGCTGCAAGTCGGCCCGCGCGACGACGATGCGATGGACGCCGAACTCGGAGACATCGACGGCGGCGTCATTCCAGTTCATCAGCTCGAAGACCTCGTGCTCGTCGGGCCGGGTCTCGTCTTTATCCTTGCGCACGCGGCCGAAGAGCCAGCCGGCGACGGTGGCCTCGACGCGCCAGAAGGGCAGATAGGCCAGCATCAGTTCGTCAATCGTGGCCGACCGGCTCAGGTCGCGGGCCTTGCGCATGCCGGTCAGGAAGCCGCGCACGCCCGCCTCGGCTCGCGCCCGGTCGACCTGGCGCGGCACTTGCCAGCGGCGCACGCCGCGCTCGCCCTGCACCAGCGAGTGGAGATTGCAGTAGGGGCACTGGACGATGCGCGCGCCTTCGGCCACGGGCACCGTGCCGCTGCAATTGGGACAGACAAGGCCCTGCGAGCGCTCCGGGACGCGGCCGCGCGCGCCGGCAGGAACCGGCGCAGGGGGAACAGGAGTGGTCTCAGTCGTCATAGGCGATCCTCGAGCGATCAATAACGACGCGAAATGGACGCGGCGACCATGAAGATGGGCATGGCCAGGACGACGGCCACGCCCAGGTAGATGAGCACGCCCAACCCCAGAGCGATGTTGCTGTTGGACACCGCCAGGGTGATGGCCGGGATGAGCGCGGCCAGGAAGTAGGCCAGGCAGCCGAAGCCGCCGATGGACACGTAGGGCAGCTCGAACTTCTCCGGGTAGATGGCGGCGAAGACCTGCCCGGCGGCGGCGTCGACGAGGGCGGTGTAAGACTGCTCCTTGTAGCGGTACTTGAACTGGTAGATGGGCGCGTGGACGAGCGATAGCTCCTCAATGCTGCCGGCGGCGATGCCTTCGTTGCTGGCCAGCCAGCTATGCACGGCCGTCACCGGCACAGTCGGCTTCACGGCCACGGCGTCGAGCGTGTCGTCATAGGCCACCAGGTCGGACGCGGGCACAGTCAGCTTGCCCAATTCGACGATCGACAGCGCCGCGGCGGGCTTGAAGACGACCTTCTCCTTGTCGCCGCTGACGGTGCGCACCTGCCAGAGCGGGAAGAGTTGGTAGGTCTGCGACTCGATCTGCGCCGCCTGGTCTAGCCCCTTGACGGTCTGATTGCCGGCCATCCAACGGCGCAGGGCGGCCGCGGCCCCTTGCTCGTCCAACGTCGGCGTGACGGTGTAGTGCAGCACGGCCTGGCTTTTATCAACGAAGTTGACCGTGTTGCAGAACTCGCAGGTGACGAACTTGGCCCCCAACTCAACCGACAGCGGGGCCGAGCATTGCTTGCAGAGCAACTGGGTACTGACATAGGCATCAGACATACCGGCGCACCTCGATGTCATTGTAGCACGGGCGCGGCCAAAGGAAAGTGCCGCGCCCGGTCGATCATTGCACTGTAAGGCAGACCTATGGTACACTGTGGTCTAATTGACATTATGTCTTGTGCGTTAGGAGTAGAATTGCAGCGATGATCGACGTCAATCAGCTGCGCCGCGGGGTGACATTTGTCCACGACGGCGCGCTTCTCAAAGTCAACGAGTATTCCCACAGCAAGCCCGGCCGCGGCAAGGCGACCATCCGCGTGCGCGTGCGCGACCTGCGCACGGGCACGAATCGCGAAGTTACCTTCACCTCCGGCGACCGGGTGGAGGATGTCCGTCTCGACAAGAGCACCTACCAGTACCTCTACGACGACGGCAGCTTTTACGTCTTCATGGATCAGGCCACTTACGAGCAGAGGCAGGTCGCCCACAACGTGTTGGAAGGCGACAGGGCTTTCCTGCGCGACAATATGGAGCTTGAGCTTCTGTCCTACGAAGGCGAGGTGATCGACTACGAGCTTCCCAAGACGATGGAGTTCGACGTGGTCGAGGCGGAAAACGCCCTGGCGGGCGACACGGCCACGGGCGCGACCAAAGAGGTTGTAACGGAGACAGGCCTGCGGGTAAAGACGCCGCTGTTTGTCCAGGTGGGCGACCGGATTCGCGTCAATACCGAGACGCGCGAATATCTGACCCGCGTCTAGCACCCACGCGCGACTTCTCCCGGTGGGCTTTTCTCTAATCGGTTTCGTGTGGAGGGTACAATGAGTTGGGTAGTGTCTAGAGAGAAGTCGGCCGGCCGTCTGGTTTTCCTGGCGGCCCTGGTGGTGGTCCTGTCCCTGTTCTTCCTGGCGGCGCGGCCGGCGGAGGCGCAGGGCACGGGCGTGAACCACATTGTCCAACCGGGCGAGTACCTGGCGGTGATCGCCCGCAATTACGGCACCACGGTTCAGAACATCCTGTGGGCCAACCCGCAGATCACCAATCCGAACCGCATCTATCCGGGGCAGGTGATTTTCGTCCCGCTCGGCGTGGTGACGCCGCCGACGCCCCAGCCGCCGCCAACGCCCCAGCCGCCAACGCAACCAGCCTGCCGCACGTGGCACTACGTCACGCCGGGCCAGACACTCTTGCAGATCAGCCGCTGGTATGGCGTTGACCCGTTCACCATCGCCCGGGCCAACAACATCTTCAACCTGAACCTGATCTTCTGGGGTACGAATCTGTGCATCCCCTAGCGACCTGTAGGGGCGGGCCTACATGCCCGCCCCCAACGACCGGCGCATGATCATCGGGCGGGTGCGAACCCGCCCCTTTCTTTTATGTGGTTACCACATTCACCAGCCGCCCGGCGACGATGACGTCGCGCACGGCGCGGCCGTCGATAGCCGCCTGCACCCGGCTGTTGGCCAGGGCCAGCGCCCGCAGCGCCGCGGCGTCGCTGTCGGCGGCGGTTGTCAGCCGGTCGCGCAGCTTGCCGTTGACCTGGACGACGACCGTCACCTGCTCCTCGACGGTCATGGCCTCGTCCCACACCGGCCAGGCCGCCCGATGAATCGACTCCGGCTCGCCCAGCACCTCGCGCCAGATTTCCTCGGTGATGAACGGGGCGATGGGGGCCAGCAGCAGCGTCAGTGAGCGGATGGCCGCGCGCCACTGCGCGGCGGCGACCGGCTGCCGGCGCGCGGCGAACAGCGCGTTGGTGTATTCCATCAGCGCCGCTACGGCCGTATTGAAGCGGAAGCGCTCCATGTCGGCCGTGACGCGGGCGATGGCGGCATGGCGGGCGCGCTCGAAGGCGACGCTGAACGGGCCGTCGGGCAGCGTGGCGAACTCGTGGGCCAGCCGCCAGTAGCGCTCCAGGAAGCGATCGACGCCGACGATGCCGCGGTCGTCCCACAGGGCGTTGGCGTCGAACGGCCCCAGGAACAGCACGTAGGCGCGCAGCGCGTCGGCCCCGTGGGCGGCCACGACCTCGTCGGGCGTGACGACGTTGCGGCGCGACTTGGACATCTTCTGCCCGTCCACCGGCGACAGCAGCATGCCCTGGTTGCGCAGTTGCGTGAATGGCTCGTCGAAGTCGATCAGCCCGGCGTCGTGGAAGACCTTCGTCCAGAAGCGGGCATACAGCAGGTGCATGACGGCGTGCTCCGCGCCGCCGACGTAGACATCGACCGGCAGCCAGGCGGCCACGGCGGCGGGGTCAAACGGCCGCGCCGCCTCGTGCGGGCTGGCGTAGCGCAGGAAGTACCACGACGAGCAGGCGAAGCCGTCCATCGTGTCCGTCTCGCGCCGGGCGGGGCCGCCGCAGTCGGGGCAGGTCGTGTTGACCCACGATGCGATGCCGGCCAGCGGCGAGCGGCCGTCGCCCGTCGGCCGCGGCCGGTCGTCGGGCAGCCGCACGGGCAGCTGCTCCTCCGGCACGGGCACGATGCCGCAGGCGTCGCAGTAGACGATGGGGATGGGCGCGCCCCAGTAGCGCTGGCGGGAGATCAGCCAGTCGTGGAAGCGATAGCTCACCGTGGCTTGGCCCTGCCCGCGGGCGGCCAGGTCGGCGGCGATGCGCGCCGCGGCTTCGGCCGAGGGCAGGCCGCTGTAGGGGCCGGAGTTGATCACCGTGCCCGGGTCCTCGAAGGGCGCGTCCGGGCCGGCCGGAGCGTTATCGCCGGCGGGCGCGACCACCGCCACCACCGGCAGGCCATAGCGCCGGGCGAAGGCGAAGTCGCGGGCGTCGTGGGCGGGCACGGCCATGATCGCGCCGGCGCCGTAGCCGGCGAGCACGTAGTCGGCCACCCAGACGGGCACGGGCGCGCCGGTCAGCGGGTGGGTGGCGTAGGTGCCGGTGAAGACGCCGGTCTTCTCGCGGTCGGCCGCGGCGCGGTCGATCTCGGTCATGCGCCGGGCGGCGGTGACGGTGGCGGCGACCGCGCCGGCCTGCTCCGCGGTGGTAATGCGCGCCACCAGCGGGTGCTCCGGGGCCAGGGCCAGGAAGGTCGCGCCATACAGCGTGTCGGCCCGCGTGGTGAAGACGGGCAGCGGCCGGCCGGCGACGGTGAAAACCACCTCGGCCCCCTCGGAGCGGCCGATCCATTGCCGCTGCATCGTCTTGATGCGCTCCGGCCAATCGACCGTATCCAGCCCGGCCAGCAGCCTCTCGGCGTAGTCGGTGATGCGGAAGTACCACTGCTCCAGCTCGACGCGCGTAACGACCGAATCGCAGCGCCAGCAGTGGCCGTCCTCGACCTGCTCGTTGGCCAGGATGGTGCGGCACTGGGGACACCACCATTGGTTGCCCACGCCGCGGTAGGCCAGCCCGCGCCGGTACAGCAGCAGGAAGAACCACTGCGTCCAGCGATAGTAATCGGGGTCGCTGGAGTTGATCTCGCGGCTCCAGTCGTAGGAACACTCGACCAGTTGCAGCTGGCGCTTGTAGTTGGCGGCGAAGCGACGGGTGGTCTCGGCCGGGTGGATGCCGTGGGCGATGGCGTAGTTCTCGGCCGGCAGGCCGAAGGCGTCCCAGCCCATGGGGTGCAGCACGTTATAGCCGCGCATCCGGTGGAAGCGGGCGCTGACGCAGGTGGGCACGTAGTTGCGGCAGTGGCCGACCGACAGGCCGTCGCCGGAGGGGTAGGGGAAGTAGTCCAGGATGGTGATGTTGGGCCTGGCCGGGTCATCGCCGGTGCGATACAGGTCTTCGGCCTGCCAGCGCGGCCGCCACTTGGCCTCCAGTTCGGCAAAGGGAACGCGCGCCGCGCGGGTCTTCACATTGGTGCTCATGTTGTCTCTCCTAATCAATCAGCGCATACAGAGGAACAGCCACTGCGCCCCGCGACCACCGTACCGTGCGACTGACGGCGACGTGACAAATAAAAAGGCCGCAGGGAGCGCCTGCGGCCGAAACGATAAAGAGAAGGATCGGGGAACGGGTTAAGCTCGTCCGGCAGGCGCGGGTAATCGGGCAATGATGTTGCCAAGTAACAAGCCGCGCAGTCGGAAGGAGACGATCTCGTTCATGCGATCACTGCCGACAGAGTAGCATAGGGGCCGGGCCACTGTCAAGCGGCATTAGCGCCCGCCCTTCAAGCTGTCCTGCATCCGCTGCAAGTCGTCCCACAGGCCGGCGGCGGCCAGGCGGGCCTGCTCCGGCCAGGTGGTCGGGTCGCCGAAGGAGCCGCGCAGCTCGGCGGCGACGAGGATTTCGCGCAGCCGCTCAACGCTGGTCAGGCTCAGCGCCTCGAAGGTGGTGATGCCGGCGGCGTTGAGGATGCCGGCGATGCGCGGGCCGATGCCCTCGATGCGCTTCAGATCATCCGGCTCCATGAAGCTCGGTTCCGGCTCCATGAAGGCCGGCTCCGGCTCAGCCATCAAGGGCACTTCCGGCATGGCCGCGCGCGTGGGCGGCTCATAGGTGGGCGCGGGCGGCACGACGGGCGTGGCCGGTGTCATCGGCGCGGCGGGCGGCTCATAAGTGGCGCTGCGGCGCGGTGGCTCCGGCGGCGGCGGCACAGGCTTGCGGCGGAGGAACAGCCACCACAGCAAGAACAGCAGCAGCAGGATCAAGACGACCCACAGCCACCACGACAGGCCGAGCGGCCCGCCGGTCTGCGCTGCGGCGTCGGCCACGGGCGTAGGCGTCTGCTGGGCGCTGACGGCGGCCACGCCCACGCTGAGTGAGCCGAAAGCCGCCAGCAGCGCGCTTCCCTTTCTCAATTGACGGTTCATTTTTCCCTTCCTGCTTATGTGCGTCTCCATTCGGAGAGCGCTCGATAGACCTGATGCTACTCTAAAAGAGGATGGGGGTGATGTCAAGGGTTGGGGCAGACACGCAGACAGGGCAGACACGCAGGTCTGCCCCTACCCTTGATACCGTCGTTACCGGCCGGTCGCTTTGACCCAATCGGCCGCCAGCGTGAACTGGGCGCGGGCGCGGATGTCGGCCGACGACGCGCCGACCAGCACCTCGAACACGCCCGCCTCGGCCACCCAGGCGGCTTTGGCGTCGTCGTAGTAGGCCAGGGCGCGCATGTCGAGTGGCAGGCTGACCGTGCGGCGCTCGCCCGGTTCCAGTATCACCCTGACGAAGCCCTTTAACTCCTTCTCCGGCCGGGCCAGGGCCGCCTGCGGGTCGCCCACGTAGAGCTGCACCACGTCCGCGCCGGCCCGCTCGCCGGTGTTGGTCACGTCGATGCCGACCGTCAGCGTCTCGCCCGGCGCGAGCGTGTCGCTGCTCAGGCGCAGGTTGTCCCAGGCGAAGGTTGTGTACGACAGACCGTAGCCGAAGGGGAAGAGCGGGGCGATGCCTTTCTTGTCGTAGTAGCGGTAGCCGACGAACAGCCCTTCGCCATAGAGGACGTGGCCGTTCTCGCCGGGATAGTTGACGTAAGCCGGATTATCCTCCAGCCGCAGCGGGAACGTCTGCGGCAGCCGCCCGCTGGGATTGACCCGGCCGGTTAGCACGTCGGCGATGGCGTTGCCGCACTCCTGACCGGGGTACCACGCTTGCAGCACGGCGGCAACGCGGTCGAGCCAGGGCATGCGCACCGGCCCGCCGCTCTGCACGACGACGACCGTGTTGGGGTTGGCCGCGGCGACGCGCTCGATGAGTTCGTTCTGCCGGCCGACGAGGTCGATGTGCGGCCGGTCGCGCCCCTCGGTGTCCCACTCGCCGTTCTGGCCCACGAACAGGATGGCCACGTCGGCCTGCACCGCGGCACGCAGGGCGCTTTCGATGGCCTCGTCGCCCAGGGGGCGGGTGACGCCGACGCGCAGGGCCTTCATGAACATGCCGCCGGGGGCGGGGAAGGTGTACTCGACGCGGACGTCGTAGGTATGGCCGGCCTGCAACTCGGCCGCGCCGATGATCTCGTCGCTGCCGAAGCCGAAGAAGCTGTCGCCGACCTTCCAGTCGCTCCAGTTATCGACCAGCAGGACATCGTCGAGGTAGAGGCGGCTCAGCCCGGCGCTGACCAGGCTAAACAGGTGCTCGCCGTCGGCCTCGGCCGTGTAGCGGGCCGTCAGGCGGGCGCTGAACTTCCACGGATCGACGCCGGGCAGCACGTCCAGGAACCACATCATTTCGGCCTGGTTCATCTCTTGCCGGGCGGCAACCTCGCCGCTGAGGTCGGAAGAGTTGAAGAACTCCACCGCCAGCGGGCCGGTCAGGAGCGGTAGCTGCTTGTAGTTGGCGCAGCCGGTGTCGCAGCCGATTTCGACCGCCGGGCCGGCCTGGGCCAGCAGCCCTTCCAGCGGCGTGACGCGGTAGTGGGCGTTGACCTGGGCGCTGCCGCCGCCCATGATCTGCGCCGTCTGCGCGTTCGGGCCGATGAGGGCGATGCGCTGCCGGGCGTTCATGTCCAGCGGCAGCAGGCCATTGTTCTTCAGCAGGACGGTGCCCTCGGCCCCGGCCTGGCGAATGAGGGCGCGGTGTTCCGGCCGGTCGATAGCCTGCTCGTCGGGAATGGTCGGGTCATCGAACGCGCCGACGCGCGTCATCAGGCGTAGCAGCCGGCGGGCGCTGTCGGCGATGGCTTCGGCGGGGACGCGGCCTTCCTGCACGGCCCGCACCAGCTTCGGCCCGCGCAACTGGGCCGGGCCGGGCATCTCCAGGTCGAGACCGGCGCTGGCCGCCTCGGCCGTGCTATAGGTGCCGGTCCAGTCGGACATGACCACGCCGTCATAACCCCACTCACCCTTGAGAATGTCGCGCAGCAGGCGCGGGTTCTCGCTGACGTACGTGCCGTTGACCTTGTTGTAGGACGACATGAGCGCCCACGTGCCCGCCTCGCGGACGGCGGCCTCGAAGGGCGGCAGGTAGATCTCGCGCAGGGCGCGCTCGCCGATGTCGGAACTGATCGAATTGCGCTGGAATTCGGAGTCGTTGCCGACGTAGTGCTTGACCGTAGCGGCGACGCCGTGGCTTTGCAGGCCGCGGATGTAGGCCACGACCGCGCGGGCGGAGAGATGGGGGTCTTCGGAGTAGCACTCGAAGTTGCGGCCGTTGAGGGGCGAGCGGTGGATGTTGACCGTCGGGCCGAGCAGCGCGCGTGCGCCCTTCGACAGGGCTTCTTCGGCCAGGGCCGCGCCGATCTGCTCAATGAGGTCGGTGTTCCACGTGGACGCCAGGGAGATGCCGACGGGGAAGCAGGCCGCGGTGACGCCGCCGACGAGCGAGCCGCCGCCGCGCGCGCCATTGGGGCCGTCGCTGACCTTGATGGCCGGCACGCCGACGCGCTCGACGGGCACGGTCGTCCAGAAGTCGGCCCCGGCCAGCAGGGAGACTTGCTCTTCGAGCGTCATCTCGGCCACAAGCTGATCGATGTGGGCTTCTTGTTCGGGGGTGAGGGGGGTAGGCATGGATGTTTGCTCCGTTGGGTTGGGTTAGGCTGGGGCGCAGGGCGAACGCGGACGGAGGGCGGGCAGGTGCGGCCGCAGCAATGAGGGAGTGTAGCCGAATGGTTGGCGCGGGCCAAATGGACTGGATGCAGGGCATCGACGCTGTAGAGACGGGTCGCCGACCCGTCTCTACGAGTTCGTGGGGAACCGTTCGACCGCGCCCATGCCCATCGTCGTCTTGTGGCCAACGCCGGAGTAGGCGGCCAGGCGGGCCAACGCTTGAAGCAAGCCCATTTGCCCCGCGCCGCCGTCCAGCGCCTCGAAGACCACCTCGCCCACGAAGCCGGTGAACGACTTGTCCTTGCTGATGGGCACGGTCACAGTCTCGATCTGGTGCTGGACAACAAAAACCTCCTGGGCGCACCAGTCAAGCCAGTCATCCGGCAGTCCGAAGTCGGGCGCGAACGCCTGCCAGACCCGCCACGGCCAGTGGAAGACGTTGTAGGGCACGGGTAGTGGTGAGTGGCCTGGCCCCTGCCGAAAGGCCGTCGGCGAGAGGAAGCGCAGGCCCACGCGCGGCTCAGGTGGGCATTGGGCCAGGTCGAGCCAGCGCGGGCCGGGATCGCACTGCACATCGGTCACGACGCAGACATTTGGCCCTAGTTGTAACGAGCCACCCTGTTCCCGGTGCCAGTTCCACGCCCGCACGAACAGTTCCGCCGCCCACTCTGCTACCACCCCTAGGCGGATGCCCAGCAGCAGCCCGCCGGCCGAGTAGAGGGGCGACAGCGAAAACGGCTTGGGCGCGGGGTGCTCGTGCAGCCAGTTCGTCTCTCGGGGGTCAGCCTCGCTGATGGCCTTGAAGAGCATGCCATGCAGCCCACGGGCCGTTACCGTATGGCCATGCAGCGGGCCGCGGCGGGGCTGGAGGGTGACGGTAAGTTGGTGGAGCATGTCAGCGTGTGGGGGCTTCCGCGTCGGTCGAGCGTAGGGTGATCTTGGGCGAGCGAGCGTAGATGACAAAACGCCGGTTGACGACATCCCTGGCGATCACAGGCGATTTGCCGGATTCCAGTTCCGTTACCAGATCACAGTTGACGTTGGCAAAGGGACTGATCCGGCCCTTGAGATAGATATCCAACTCCGTCTGATCGTAGAGGATGCGCTGCGCCGTATCAGCGCTGAGCTGCCGTTGCAGCAAGGGGTGGCTACTATCTTTGGTCGTATCCTCGGTTGTGATCTCTTCGTCTGGCAACGGCTCGCCGGAATAGAGGATCACCTGCCAGCCACCGTAGCGCTGCTGCTTGATACGCCGCTGGACGAAATTAGCGAAAAGCACGCCGGCTACCACGACGATGAACTCGGTCAGTAAGTTGGCGAAGACAGAGTCAAAAAGGGCGTCCATTGATTGTCTCTCCGGCGAGGCCGTGAATGGTGCGTCGCCACGTCACATACAGGCCTAACGGCTCTCTCTGGCCGCGTCGCGCACGGCCTGCAAGTTGATGATCTCGGCCACCTCGTACTCCTGTAGCACGCTGCCGGCCACCGGCCGGACGCGAACGATGGCCGGAAAGTAACCCATCCGGCCGTGTAGTTCGGCAATCACCACCGCAGCAACGGGGGCGAAGGCTGGCGGATTGACCAGGATCGCCTCTGTTTGCCACTGCGCGGGCGTCAGCCCCACGGCATCGACCAGTTCGACCACCTGTGCGGCAAACGGCCGGTCGTGGTCGAACTGGGCCATGTGCTCGCGCACCTCGTCGATCGCCCGCCCGGCCATGTCGGCCAGGCGGGTGAGTTGGGAGGAGGGGAGGGGGTGGGTGAAGGTTAGGAGGAGCATGGGACAGGTTAGCCCTCTACTCGTGGTAACATGTCGAGCTTGCTTATGGTACTGCGCCTCATTGCGAAGGGCTCGATATTTATCTTAGTCTCTCTCACCGCCGAGTCTGGAGAGTCGTCGCTTAGGAGATCGAAACCTCGGCCAATTGATAAGGCAATCTGGTCCGTAAACAGGTAGCGATCATGGGGTATCTCCAGAGCGCCTTGCTGACGAATGAAGCGAAAATCGAGCTTAAAGTGGAAATCGTGTTCTTTCGCAAGCTCGTCACCCCACCGTTTCCAAATCCCATAAGCAGTTTCGGCATTAACGTTGGAGCATTGAGTGTAGATGGTTACCCTCTCAAGATGCTTTCCCGAGTCATTGGCCGCCGGAAGTAGCCACGCCAGCGTGCGCTCGTAATTCTTTCTAGGAGAGTATTGCTTGCGGTTATTGGAACCGCCAATGTTACGATCTACAAATTCGGCCTCCTTGGCGTAGCGAAAGATCGGGTTCCAAACCTTTTCAAGAAACCTTTCCTTTTCCCAGGCAAGGGCAGGAATAATGACTGATTCTGCTTTCTTGCGTTCTATGCGGAAGGTCGAATAAGAATACTCTGGCAGGCGTATTGCGTTTGGTAAAGTGTGGCAGCAAGCACATTTATCGGGGACAAGTACTAACTTCACGGTACTTATCTCCAGTTCGTTACACTTGATACAGTTAGGGTCATCAAGACACATGGTCACGAAAGGCACCGCGGCACGTTTCGAGGTACGCACGAATCTACCTGCCTGCCACAATGATGCATATAGCTCACGTGCTCTTGGGCCAAAGTTATGCTTAATCGGCCAATTTGCCAGGGCGGTCAGCATTGCGTGACGAAGGTCCTCTTGCTCGTCGACCAGCAGTACGCAGTTGGTCAAACTTTCCTCAAGTATGCTGATAAGCCGTTCACAGTAAAGCCACTTGGCCTCATCGTCCGCCGGCAAGGTGGCATAGATCTTCGGCAAATGCAAGGTCTCGAAGAGCATAAGACTATCTCCGTGAGAGGTCTCTGCTACTAAAACAACTCAGCAAAACGCTCTGGGAAGAAGCCTTCGGGCCAATCTTTTGTAAAATCCCCCTCAGCATCCATCTCCCGTCGGTGGATAAATGACCAACCATTATCATGGCGCGTAGCGTAGAAGACTATCGTTTGATTAGTGTCTAGCTTCTGTTCCCGAACCCTTTTCATCACTCGCAGGATCAGATGTTCGCTGTGCGTCTCGATAAGGAAACACACGCCATCTTTGGCATTTTCGATGAACAAATCACCGAGCTCTGCCTGAGCCTTAGGATGCAAATGTAGCTCCGGTTGCTCAATGAGCGTTAGAGTATTCTCTCTAGCGAGGACACTCTGGACGATCACTGGAATCACTTGCCCCGCGCCGTAGCCAACATCTTCCAGATTGATCTCGTTGCCACTCTGTTCCACAACTGTTACTTGCGAAGCAACAGCCGCTAGTCTTATACCAGACTCAGCCCCTGTGGGTCTTAAGAGATTGTCGCCCTTTACCGTCGTCCCAAGTTCCAGCCTGCTAAGCCATAAGTTTAAGGAACTTACTGCTTCAGAAGGAAGTTCGTCACGTAGCAGCTGAAGGTAAGCACTCCTTCCCTGTTGCCTCCATTCTTCCTGCTCGGTTTCATCCAGCAAAAAGATACGCTTTGGCTCAGGACGCAGGGGGCGGACGTGTTCGATGGAACTCAAAAAGTCCCTGATTTCACCGGCAATTGACTCCAACAAGCGGTGAACGAACCGGACGTCTGCGTTTGCATGACGCTCAGTTCCCAACCTGGGGAAGGTAAGTTGAGGGAGGAAGCCTGGTTTGTCGGCTTCCGGCGAGAGGATATCCCACAAATCGGCGTTGGCTACATCTTCACTCTGCTCCGACAAATCACCAATGAGTCTGTCTCCCTCATGAAGACGGAGGGCGCTGCTGCCGAAATACCACTGACTTGGGCCAATCGCTTCCGGGTCATTCCTCAGTCTTTCTATCTCAAAAAGGTCAACTTTGTTGTTGCCGATGCTAATGGAAGCACTCATGAGTCCGGCGCGTGGCGGCGACTCGTCAGCAAGCCAGCCATAGGCGAGTTTCACAGTGAGCTCTGTTACATCAGGCGAGAATTGAAGATCAGGCAAAGCATAACCTAGGCTGGCATCGGGCAAAGTCACACGAAAATCGAACCCGACCCGCCGCTTGTTCGTCAGCCAACTCTCATCACTTTGACGATAAACGTAGGCGTCCTTGGGCATAGCTGGTTCCTTATGGGCCAGGGTCAGAAACCCGCCTACGTCTACCCCATTCCGCGCCGAGTAGACAAACGGCGATCCGTCCGAGCCACCATCAAGGCTCTGTTGCAGGAAACGTAAGCCGCGCAGGATGACGCTCTTGCCGCTGGAATTGCGGCCGAACAGGAGGGTGATCGGCCGCAGCTCAATCCACCCATCGCTCTCGTTGGGCCATTCGCCAAAGGCCATGAAGTTCGTCAACCGGAATGCCCTGACTGCCATCTCCTATGCTCCATTGTGACGGTGCAATGCCCCGGCAGGAGACGGATCATCGAACAGCGATGCCCTTCGATCCGTCCCTCCCGTGCGATTGCGAGTTAGCCAACCACTTTGACGTCCTGCGCTTCCAGCCCTTTCATGCCAGGCCCGATGCGGAACGTCACGATCTGCCCTGGCTCCAGTGTGCGCCGCCCGCCGGCTAGCTGGTTGCGATGGACGAAGACGTGCTTGCCGCCGCCATCTGGTTGGATATAGCCGTAGCTCGGCCCGAACTCTACGACGCGCCCGCGTTGGTAGCCGGGCGGCAGTGGGCCGGACGGCGCTTGCTTGTCGGGTGAGGCCGGCTCACTGGTCGGGGGCCGGCTGGTTCCACTGCCCTGTGGGCTGCGCTTACTGGCCACAACCAGCGGCGGCGGCAACACCGGCCGGTCGCGGTACTCATTGACCTTCCGGCGATCGTCCCAATGCTCGATCTCCAGATAGCGCGTCTGCGCCGGGTCCGGCCCCGGCCAGCTGAGCATGGCCAGCACCTCCTGAATCCGCTCCAGTTCGTGCAAGCGTCTCAGTGCGGGCTGCTTCAGTTCGCTAAGAATGAAGCGCTCAAACTCGGCCACAGCCCGATCGCCCGCGGCCCGATCTTCGGCCGTCGCTTCTGCCCAGCCCTCTCCATCGAACAACCTCTGATAGCGGGTAACCCGGTCTGATAGCTGCAAGCGGGGCACAATCTTGACCGCGCCCATACCCAACGGCTTGCCCATGCCGAGCTTCAGCCGGTAGGCCGGAGCGGCCGCGATTCGCAAGACCCAGAGCAGCGCTCCCAACTCGGCCGGCCGCAGGTTTTCGAAGTCGATTTGAAAGGTAAACTGGACGTCCGGCCGCACCGGTTGGATGCGCGTGTGCTGCTTGTCGCCTTCCTTAATTGCCTCAGACTCGCGAATATCTTTGAGCGTCGCCGCCCCCTTATGCCAGTAGAGCTTGTGGCCGCGAATCACGGTTTGGCCCGGTGTTGGAGCTTCATAGTCAGCTAACTCGACAATGTACTTGGGTCGCCCGTCGCGCGTCTGGCCAACCTGCTTTTTGTTGGGCCGCGTCTGCACCAGGTAGTGTTGAAAGGTTGTCGGCTTGGGGCTGCCCAGGATGCGCGGTATAACGATGCGGCCATCCGCCAACCACGGTGATTCCTGCCCACTCTGCAAGGTGGCATCGGAGAAGTACACGCGCCCTGCATAGGCGCGATCCTTGCCCTCGCCTTTACTCTTGGTGTAGCCGAAGATGGCCTCGGCCAGGTCGATATCCTCATCGCGCCGCAACTTTTCTGGCACCAGGTCGCATAGCTTGCGTAGGTACGGCAGGCGTAGCATGCGGCAATGGCCAAAAAAGACAAGCTCGCCCTGTTCCATGAGGTAGAACACAGGTTGCCCGTCCCTCAACACACCATCCTTGTGGCCCAGGATCTTCTCCTGACCGTCCGATATCTGTTCTCTATACATCTCGACCAAAGTGTCGTCGATCGGAATCGGCTTTTCCGCAGGGTCACGTTCATAGACAACGGCCTCAGAGCGCTTGCTGCCCATCGGGCCGCTCTGGGCCATGATAGTGCCCGCCAGCATGCCCGGCTTAGATGTCGCCGCCCAATCGAGGGCCGGCGTATACTTGATACGCAGAAATCCGCCGCGTACGTTTTGATAGCCATACGTACCAGGGCGAATATAGATCGTGCGCGCGTTCTTAAAGCCGTCAACCGTGGAGAGACCTGCTATTTCGCGGTCATCGATGTAGCAATGAGCATAGGTGGCGCCGCCGATTTCCCGCGCCGGTTCGATGGTCCAGTCGCTACCGTTGCGCTTCATGTAGCCGGCGCGCATCAGCGGGGTATAGTGCTTCTTGCGGTCGCGTTCGCCGTCGAAGTGCATCAGCCGGTTGCGATAGGAATCACCGTGGCTGGTCGTGTCGCCAACAGCGCGGTAGACCAGGGGCCGGTCGGAGACTGGGCCTACTTTGCTGTAGGAAATGATCTCCACCATACCGCGCAGTAGCCCACGCAGAGAACTGCCGGGAATGACCGGCTGGTCTTGGTTAAGCACATAGAAAAAGGCTGATTCGTCCTTCGACTTCACCCCACGTCCGTAGTTATCAGGCGTTATCGCCGCGCGCGTATAGACTGGCGATTCGGTCGTTAGTTGGCACAAGATCTTGCCCGTCAGACGACCCGGTGGCGCGTCGCTGGGTTGATTCTCGGCGAGCGGTGGCCAGTAACGATCCTGATCGGGTAGCTCTTGTGCCTTGACGATCTCCTCAGGCAAGCTGATGAAGTTGTACGGCGCAAGCGCCTGCCGATCCGGTTCAATCTGATTTGGCTGCTTGGGGAATGCCATCACCTCACCTCCTCTTCAGCCCTACGGCCGACCCTCACCTCAACCAACCGGCTGACGCTGATGCGCGCCTCGCCGCTCTCCTCGTAGTCGATGGAGTGGCGCACGAGCAACCGCGGCCCGCGCCCCGCCGCCACGTCCTGATGGCTCAGTTCTACGGGCGCGATGTGGTCGATGCCCTGCTGAATCCGGTCGCGCACATGGGTGAACGCGCCGTAGTTGGCCACCACCTCATCGCCGACGAGTAGTTGCGACTCGTTGATGAAATCCGGCCCATCGGTGATGCGCCGCGCCTGCCACCGCCCCAATTCGTCGCGGAACAGGCGCACCTCGTCGGCCGGGCCGAATAGCGACGCCTGTTGCAGTGTCTCGCTCCGCAAGGAGGGCGAGATGTCGCGCGAGCGGTCAGCCGACGGCCCCTCTACCGCGTCAGCGGATGTAACCAACTGGTCGTTCGCCCACTGACCCCAGATGACGCCGTCGTCGGCGAAGGCCAACAGAAAGCGTCGTTCAGCTGTGGCTTTGCCGGCCAGCCAGACGGGAACTTCAGCATCACTTCCCGGCGCGTCTTCTATTGCCACATTGTCTAGCGTTTGCGTACTCATCCCTATTCCACCTTCTTGACTAGGGCATCGACGTAGCCCTGCAGAACCTTGCGGTCGCCTTCGACCACAAGCTTGCCCGCCTCATCGGTGAAGCGGTAGGTCTCGCCGCCGACAGTCAACACGGCCGAGCGACCGCTCAGCACACCACGGCCGACGCTGGCTTCGCCGCCCACACGTAAGTCACCGGTCCACAAGTCTTTCAGCAGCAGCAACAGCAGACCAACCTCCGCAGCGGGCACAACCGGCTTGTCGTCCTCTCGAAGCGACTGGGGCGCCGGGGAGCGGATCTCGATGGATAGCTCCACCGCTGCTTCACCCGCGCCGAAGTGGGGCTGTTCGTCAAACAGGCCGGTATCGAGCGCGCCCCCCGTGAAGCGGTCAATGCGCACCCGCGTCTGTACCAGTTCTCTCCCGCCGGTGACGGTCGATTCATGCACACTCAGACGGCTGGCGCGGGCCGATTTGTCTTCCTTCTTGATCTCGGCTGGGCCGAAGAGACAGTCAATCAGCGATTTGACGCGGTCGTCAGCTTCCGGGCCGCCCAGCGTCTTGGCGATCTTCACCGCGCGATGACGGAGCACGCCGGCCCAACTCGTTCCGGCAACGATGGGAACGGAATGGCCATCGCGCCAGGAGTGCAGGTGTACCATGTCGGGCGCGTCCTGATCCTCCTGACCCATGCCGGCCCGGATGAGTAGCGACGATTCGACGGCGAAGTTGGCCTGCAAGGATACTCGGCGACGGTTGTCGTCCATGGCCAGTTCCGCCGCGGGGATGCCGCTCAGCGCGGCGATGGCGTCGGCGACACGTGCCTCCTGCTTGGCCGTCACACGAGGGGCATTCGGGTAATCCCGCTCGCGCGCCAACCAGGCCAGCAGCCCGTCCCGCGTTGTCAGGTCATAGCGCCGGACGGCCCACTCTTTTACCAGGCATTGCCCAAAGCCGCGCCGTTTGCGCGCTCCCAGGGTGATCTCCCCGCGCTCCAGCGCGCCCAGCGTCGTCGCCAACGCCCGCAGCAGTTCGTGGCGATGGTCGCTGAAGCGGGCATTGTGGTTCGACGACGCACTATCTCCGTTTGGCCCGGTGTAGGGCACACTGACTATCAACTCGAAGCCCAGGTCAAAGGTTGTCCCGGCAGCCAGCAGTTCCATGTCAAACTTTTTGCCGCGCTCCTTCTTGGCTTCGTCCGGCGACACAGCCGCCGTGCGCGTCTTGCCGTCGATAGCCACCCCGTCACGCAACTCAAAACGGTCGCCACGCGCCGGCGCGCGGCCGGGCGCGTCCTCGACGATGAGCGGACTTTGGTGGCCCTCATCGTCATCATCACCCTGATAGAAGCCAAACAAGCGGGTGCTCATCAGGCGGCGTTCTTCCTGTTGCTCAGCTTTGTGGTCATCTTTCGGCAGCGGCGTGCCGTCGCCGAGTTGCCGTTCGCGTAGCGCGTTGCGCAGCGCTCCGGCAATGGACGTGCCCGGCAACAGCGGCTGTCCTCGCTCGTCTAGCAGCAGGGGCATGTCGGTGTAGTCGCCCGCCTCGCCGGCGCCGAAGTGGGCCGCGGTCTGGAGCACAAGTTGCCCACGAATGACCCAGCGTTCGACAATGGCGCGGTGTGTGCGCCGGCCATCCCCTTGCAGTAGTTCAGCCAATCTCATTTCGTTCATCACCGGTTGACCTCCGTCGCCGCGTCGCGCACATTGCGCAACACCGCATCGATCAGCCGCAGCGTATATTCAACGCGCATCGATTCGTCGGCCTCAAAGACGGTATTCCCAAGTGTCATCTTGGGTGACTTTTTCTCGTAAATCACCGCCCAGATGGAGCGCTTGCCGTTGAGCAGTTCATCTAACCAGTCCGTCAGGCGTGGGCCGGGGCTGGCGCCCTCTCTCAGCCGGGCGCGGTTCATCTTCTGCCAGGCGCGGCTGTTGCGGTCGCGCTCGCGCTGGGCGAATGTGGCGACTTTGGCCAGTTCCTGGGCCGCCAGGCTCTTGTCGCCGGCAACCGTGGCCAGCGCGTTGCGGACGAGCACTTGCCAGCGGCTGACCTGACTCGGACTGGGCGCTGTCTCCCTATGGCGCAGTTGCAGATGTTGCCCCGTTGCGATCAGCCCCTCATCCAGTTGGCGACGCAGCATCCGGCCAAGCATTAGTTGCGCCAGGCGTTGATCCTCCTCCGCCAGCGCAGCCTCATCAACGTCGAACGATTCATCACCGTGTTTCGATACCTCCCACTCAGCCACGCCCTGCCACTCAACCGCCACCCGGCCGAACCCCTCGCCGCGGCGCTCGCCCAAACCTGTCTCGCTCAGCGCCACCAGCGTTGCCCACTCGACCGGCGTCGTTGTCACGCACTGGAACACGGATCCGGCGGCGGCGGCCACGGCCTGCGGCAGATACGTACCCCAGCGCCGGTTGAAGCCGCCCACAATCTCGCCGCGACGGAAAGCGCGCTCAACGGTCACGGGCGTGCCGAGGCGCGCCGACAGCGCTTGCGTCGGGTCTGGCCCGGGCTGCCCGCTGGCGTCGCGCGCTAACAGTGGGCTGAGGCACA
The DNA here is from genome assembly GCA_019695075.1 of Promineifilum sp. Taxonomy (GTDB): domain Bacteria; phylum Chloroflexota; class Anaerolineae; order Promineifilales; family Promineifilaceae; genus Promineifilum. The sequence goes on from JAIBAS010000081.1 coordinate 27,713, forward strand.
CGAGCCAGAACTGGCTGAGTGTCTCAGGAGGCTCGATCTCCTGAGGCGGGTTATCGTCTTCTAGCTCTTCCTCCTCCGTGGTCGTTGTCCATATGTCACTTCGGGGGCGCTCGCGCCAGTTCTCATCTAGCGAGGCCGCTTCCAGCCGCGCACGACCATAGCCGGCTGTGCGCGCCTTTCCGACCGACAGATAGCCTGGGTCGGTTAGCAGCTTCAGTAGCGTCTTGGCATCGTCGGCCGTTTCGGTCAGGATCACGCCCCGCCAACGCGTTCCGGCCGGCAGGCTTTCGTAGCGGTAGACGGCGCCGCGACCGCGCGCCGCCCGACCCAGGACGGCATCGCGCTGGGTGTGGATGTGGACCTGGCGGCCTGTATCGAAGTAATCTGCCCGACCAGCAGCTACGCTGTGATAGAACTTAAACTTGGCCAGGCGCAGGTCGTCCATTGGCTCGCCGTTCTCTCCCACAGGCTCCCCGAAAGCCCGGTCATAAACATTATCATCGGGCTTGTTCTTCTTTTGATGCCATGAGAGCGGCGTGGGCAAAGCGCGCTGTTCGCCATTGGCCGGATAGGCATGTAAATAGCGCGTCACTGGCTGCACAAATAGCCGCCGGAAAGTTGCCTCATCGGGGCTATTTGCCTCAAGCGTCTTGCCGCCCAGCCACTTCGACGCCAGCGCGCCGCGGACCAGGCCGCCAGGAATGTAGGGCAGGGATTGCGCGCTATTAGCATCGCCCGCCAGGCTGTTGGCCAGCACCGGCTCCAACAGGTGCAGAGTGTAAATGACTCCGTTCATGGCGCGATCTCCTTGGCAAACGAGTCGTACAGACCCTTGGTCGTCGCCTCGTCGTCGATCACCGCTGACAGGCAGCCACGGCCACGGTTGCGTCCCGTTCCCCCGCGCCGCCAGTCCAACACAGCCGCGGCCAGAAACGCCAGTTGCTGGTCATTGGGCGTCATTCTGAAATGCAACGGCGCTTCCAGGGTAACATAGGGTAGCAGGACGCGCATCGACCGCAGCGTCCCGCGCAGCGGCCCCCCTTCGGGGTTCATGGCCGTCTGTCGCCGGATGGCCGTCAGGCTTTCCAGCACCGACGCGGCGCTGAACTGCACCGGATCGGCGTCGCGCGCCTTCAAGAGTTGCGCGCGCAGGGCCTGTGGCAGCTGGGCGTCGCCTATCCCCAGAGTGCCCTGCTCGGCCATCCCCCGGCCGGGCCGGCCGAAGAGGGTGTCCTTCACGTCGCGCCATTGGGGTTGATCCTGCAATGCCAGAGCAAAGACGAGGCTCTCGGCCGACTCCGCCAGCAGCCCCTTCAGTGTGCGCCCGCGGACATAGGGGAAACCATTGGCGTCATGCTCTACCTCCCGGTCGACCAGACCGGGAGCGCCCTGGCCGCTGCTGAAGGTCGCGGCTGTCCGAATTGTCAAACGCAGTTTCCGTTCATAGATGCTCATCACGCCACCTCCAGCAAGCGCAAGGGCACGTAGTGATCGAGCAGCTCCAGCGCATCAAAGTAGGCGCACGTGTCACCCGTCGTCCAGCCCTTCATCTGTGCTCCGGGGTCGCCGGGCACAAGCGCCGGCAACAGGGGCAGGTCATAGGTTCGGCGGTAGGCTTCGGCCACGCGGCCCCCGCCGCGGAGCGCTTCCATAAGCCCCTTCACCTTGTTGCGCCGAGCGCGCCAGGCCGGCCCACTCTGCAACTCCCTGACTACACGTTCGAGGCCGTCGAACCAGTAGCGGCCGTCCTGCTGCATTTCGGTCGCGCGCAGACGCAACGGCCGCATCAACAGCGAACTCTTGCCATACTCGCGCTTGCGAATGGAACCCAAATCGCCAAACAACCCGGTCAGGGCGAAATGCCAGTCGAGAGCCGATTGGTCGCCCTCGGCCTGGTCGCGCACAAGCTTCTTGGCGCTGTGTGTCAACTCTTCGCTCAGAGCATAGGCGCGGCTGAAAGGGTAGTGGCTCTTGACGATGGCCACGCCGGCGCTGGCGTACATGGCCGGCAAGGCGGGGTCTTTGCTGGTCTCTTCCTCGAAGGCTTGCAAGTAAGCTGCGGCAACGCTCAGACCCAACTGACCCGCGGCCAGCAAGGTCACGTCATCGCCGCCGAAGACCAGCGGCCGGAAGGGCAGGTAGTCCTCGACAATGGGAATAGGTTCGCCCCACTCGCGCTGGATCTCATAGGAACCGTCGTCGTTCCGACTCAGCGACGCGGTAACTTGATCGACCACCCGTTTCAGCGCCGCCAGCGAAGCCTTGTTGACGGCTTCCGAAAATGCTCTTAGCCGCTTAACGTACTCCCGGTTAGCAGAGCGAGGGGCATTAGAGTGTAGGCCATCGCTCACGCGCTTGACGTGTTGGCCCATGCCATTGCCGTCAGCATGCACAACGGCCACGAAGCTCTCTTCGCCGCGCGCCCGGCCCAGTCGGTCGATGTCAGCCGGGAACTCAAATACGTCCTTAACCTTGTCACCGACCTCGTACATCAGGCGGGCATTGCCCAGGTCGCGCCAGCCTAGCTTGTATAGTGTCTCGCGCGAGATGCTTCGCGGCGGTTCCTGCGCTTGGTCGCCCACGCGCAATGGTCGCCACTTGTCTTCTACCCGGACTGAGGTCTCGTCTGTCCGCACGGCCGCCAGCCCGGTGGAATCGCACGGCTCCGTGACTGCCAGCCCCAGCAGGGGGGCCGAGAGCGGCCGCGCCAACTTGTGCGTGGCCAGTTTGCGGAGCGACTCCGTCTGGGCCATCCACAGGGGTTCCGCGTCCCAGTCAAACGGACGGTGGCGCACGACGAGGCCAAGCCCCGGCGCTTCGGCCAGCACGCGGCGAGTGAGCCGTTTTGTGAAGGCTATGGCCGCCTTTTCAGCACGAAAGACGATGAAGGTGTTGCCGCCGCCCGCGTACACGACCTCGGCGTCGATGCTGTCGTCTGCCTCGATGCCCGACGTGTTCGTGTATTCCCACTGGCCGTTCTCGCGGTCGGTGATGTGGACGTTGGCACGCAAATGCTCGTCGTCCAGCGCCTGGATCGCCCACTGCGTTGTCACGCGATAGACGATCTCCGACGCGCCGATGTTCTCTTGCAGCCGGTTGCTGCGAAAGACGTAGTCCTGGATGCCGGTGGTATCCAGCATCGTAAGGGTGAATGGGGACATTGTCAGATGTAACCTCCTGATCTGGCGTCCGGCCGCGGCCGAGCGCCTACTGGGGCATGCACTTGCGAATCCACTGATGCAGCTTGTCGGCCAGCTGCGGAAAGTCCGGTTGCCCAAAGACCCGTATGCGGTCTTCGCTGGCGGCGATGCGGACATCGTCCTCGATGGCCGACGGGGTAAGGGACATGCACACCAGCGCCGCGCCCGCTTCGTCGCCGCCCACCTGCCGGGCGCGAACGGCGGCCTCCATGAGCTTGAAGGTGGCTGTGTTTGTGCTACTGCCGCTGTAACACGAGATGAATAATAGCTGATAGCCGCGGGTGATAGCTACGTCAGCTTGGATCGCATATTGCCTGAACTGGGCCTTTACGTCTTGAGCAGCGTCTGTCAATGCCAACGGCTCGCGTAGCTGTCGGGCCAGGTCATAGACGTAGCTCTCCAGCCATGCGCCATCGAGCCAGGCGGTGAGATCGCTGACCGACTTGAACGGCCAGACTTTGGCTTGTATCAGTTCCGCCCACGTGGTGGCCGGCGCGCGCCCGGCCAGCAGGGCCTGGCCGACAGCGTCGTGTGGCGCGGGCCACTCGCCAATCGCTTCGTTCGTCAGGTCTTTATCTCGACGTAGTTTTTGGGATAACTCTCGCCATTTCGCCGTTCCAGCGGCAGTGGCATGCAACGCGGCAATCGCCTGCGCCACCGGCAGCGCCGGGGGGTTGGGAGCCATGCCCTGAAAGCTGGTCCTCTCAGAGAGCTCGCGGGGATCATGGAAGTCGAATAGCTGTTTGATGCTCAGGCTGGCCAGCGCGGCGCGGCCGACGAAGATCGGCGCAGCGCCATCGCGGAGATGGGCTGACTGATCGAAGCGCATCAGCAGTCGTTCCGGGTCGAGGTAGCTGAAGATCGGCCCGTCCACCCCGCGTCGGAGTTGACGCTCCATGGCTCGATAGGCATGGAGGGCCATGACTTTGGTGCCGCCGGTGTAGTTCAGGCCGACGCTGCCGGCGTTGATGGCTTCCAGATGGGCGGCCATGTCGTTGTCGATGCCGCGCGATTCGTAGGCAGGGATGCGGACATAGATGGGTTGCTCCCCACCTCGTTCGCGCCACCGGCGCGCGAAATGCTCAACCAGCAGCCGCATCTTCGGCGAATGGACCAGATAGAGTTGCCCATTCTCCTGTAGCAGCAGCCGCGCCGCAACCCACACCGGCAATGGGTTGCGCCCCACGAGCACAAAGAGGTGGCTGCTGCGCAGTTCCTCCGGAATCGGATTGCTTTCGCTTGAATCCCTCATGGCGCCTCACTTGCCTCGCAAGAGGCCAAACGTTTTTGCCCCGCCAAACCCTCCACGGTGCAGGGCATACCCCTGTACCCTGCACCAGCCCTCTTGTCCGGCACATCTCTAGCGTAGCATGGGGCGACCGCCAGCGCGTTCCCGAAAAGGACGGAATCTCTCTCCCAGCTTCTAGGAATTTCCTATAGCCCCTCCCTCTCAAAATACATCTCAAACCGTTCCTGCAAAAATCGATAGTCCAGCCAGACCTCATCCGGCAAGGCCCATTCGTTGCGGCACTCGGCCAGGATGACCGTCTTGTGCGAGTCGACGGTGCTCGGCTCGATCGACAACGCCTCGGCCGCCGCTCTGGGGTGCAGGCCGCCGGCCAGCAGGCGCAGAACGTCCTGCTGCCGCGGCGTCAGCCGTTCGACCACGGCCCGGCAGCGCGCCCGCTCCACGGCGTCCAGCAGCCGTCGCGGCCGGGCCAGCACATCGCCATCGGCTATGGGGTGAACGAAGTCGCGCAGGCCGGGCAGGTAGCGCCCCCAGGCCATCATTGGCACCTGGATCATCTGGAAGCCGCTGTCAGCGGGAAGGTGCATCAACGCACCATCGTGTGCCTCGGCCTGCCACTCTGGCGGCGTGTACATATGCCACAACCGGTCTTGGTGTCCAAAGTGGAGCATGGCGGCAGAGAGGGTCAGCAGGCCGAGGATGCGCCGGCCGCCGCTGATGCAAACATGGAGCATTCGCCCCTCGGCCTTTAGCTGGACGATGAGACTATAGACAAACTGGAAGACAGCATCGGCATCGGACTCGTCGTAGATGTCAGCCAGCGGCTGATGGCCCGCGCCGATGGGCAGCGCTTGAAAGGGAATGGAGTAGCCGCGATAGTGGTTGCCCTTGAACTCGGCCGCCAGCTTGCCCAACGCCCGTACCATTCGCTCATCTGATGAGGCCAGGTACAACACGATCATCTCTTTGATCGTGTAGTCCTGTAGAAGAGCATCCAGGGCGAAAGTAACGACCTGAGGCTGGCCGCCGAGAGTGGCGACAACAGTGATGGGCTTCGAAGCGGCCACGCAACTCCACCCTTTGCCGGCAGAAATGAGGTGAGACCGGCAACTGAAAAACGAAACGGTACGCGTATAATAATGGGAATCCGACCAAAAGGGAAGATGACAAATGTCACTGTTTCCAGCAGTTCTAATCGGCGGCCCGCCCCATTCCGGCAAATCCGTCCTCGTCTATAGCCTGACCCAGGCCCTGCGCGCCCGCGGCGTGGCCCACTATGCGTTGCGCGCCTGCCCCGATGGTGAAGGGGATTTCAGCAACGAGACCGACCAGGCCGTCATTCGTCTCATTCGCCGCAGGGGACAGTTCAGCACGGCATTCACATCTTACGTCAGTGCTTACCTGCGCGAGCGCCGGCTGCCCCTGCTTGTGGATGTGGGCGGCCGGCCGACCGATGATCAGATCGCCGTTTTCAGCCTGTGCACGGGCGCGGTTCTGCTTGTCGGCGAACGCCCTGACGACCCGGCTGCCTATGCCCGCGACCACACCCACTGGCTGGACATCCTCGACCGCGCCGGCCTGACACTGCTGGCCGATCTGCGCTCCGACCTCCACGGCAATAACTACCTGGCGGCGACAACGCCTGTGGTTGTGGGTACGCTGTCCGGGCTGGAGCGTGGCCAATCGGCTGCCGGCCCTGCCTTCGAGGCGCTCGTTGACCGCCTTGCCCAGGCACTGGCTGGGGCCGATATCGCCTCGGCGCATCTCCATCGCGCCGCTGCGCCGCCCCATATGCGTCTGGTGGTGGTTGAAGCGCCCGCACCATCTCTGGGCGCACCGGATGCGCGCTGGAGCCGTGAAAGCCTGCCAGCCTTGGCCGCGGCCGTTGTGTCGGGCGAACCGGTGGCCATCTACGGCCGTGCGCCAAATTGGGTCTATGCCCACCTGGCGCTCCATGCCGCGCCGGCCGAGGTGTGGCTGTTCGATGCCCGCCAGGGCTGGATGACCCCACCGCCGCTGCCCCGCCACGACGATCCCAACCTGCCCCCGCCCCAGCTCGGCTGGCAGCCCGAGGCCGAGGCGCGCCCCGGCTATGCCTGGCTTGACCTCATTACTAACTCGCAGTACATCGACCCCAACCAGGCCGAGGGCCTGCCCCTGCCGGTTCCGCCGCCCGCCAGCGGCCTTATCATCAGTGGACGTGTGCCCTATTGGCTGCTCCTCGGCGCGGCCCGCCAACTGGCCGCGTCGTATGCCTGGCTGGCCGTCTATCATCCTCCCCTTAACGGCGCGGTAGTTGTCTGGTCGCCCGGCGGCGACCCACCCTTGGGGCACTTGCTACCCGTATAAGCCATACCTACACGCCGGCGATCGATAGCGTCGTTGAGGCCTACGCCTGGGTTTCAATCCCTCATAAGGAAAGCGGGGCACGGCCGACAGTACTTATCCACAGTGGGACGGCGCTTCTTCCGTGCGGCTCCACGCCGCTTCCATTCTCGCTCATTGTCCCACATCCCACTTATTCAGCCACATTATACCCACTCACCGCCCCACACACAAGCGTCTATCGTACCCCCGCAGCGCCCCGGCGAACATCTCCCCACGCGCCCCGGCTCAGACGATCTCCACTGGCCCCAACTGCCGCGCCATATCCTAATGACCAGCACCCGCTCGGCCGATTCGACCACCGGCGGATAGAAACGCACACTCTCCAGCAATTCCGACCGCACCATCCGGCGCAGTTCCCGCTGCAGTTTCAGGTATTGCCGCTGGTCCACCTCACACTCGAAAACGCTGAACTGCACCCGGTAGCCATAACCCTCCAACGCCCGAGCGATCTTGTTGCGCCGCCGATCGTCACTAATATCGTAACTGATTACCATGCGCATCCTATCAGCCCACGGCAAGAAACCGGTCGATAGGCTTCTACACATCTCCCAGGCTATCGGACGCCACTTCCCAGCTTTCTCGGACGCGGCCGGGCGGGCGGGCGATTACACTGCACAGTAACGCCCGTGGTGGCGCACACGGGGATGGGCCGGAGTGTGGTTCCCTGACCACGGCTTCGGCCCCCCCCACCCCTGATTGGCCGCGCGGGCGGGAGGATGAGCATGAACGCGTATCGGGATCGGATGAATCGATTCGTGCGGCGCGCCGTCGCGGCCGCACTCTGGCTGCTCTGCATGGCAGCACTTGCGAGCGGTGGGCCTGCCGCGCAGGCCCAGGATACGACGCCAATCATTGTCACGCCCCCGCTCGAGGGCATTAATCCCCCCCATAACCCGGCCGCGCCCTCGGCAGTGAGCACAGTACATGACATCCGCCTCAACCCGGTCGATGGCGGCTTTCGCCTCTCCTGGGTGACCGACCAGGCGGCCGTGGGCGAGGTCGCCTATGGTTCCTTGCCCGACGCTCTGACAGAACGAGCGCCGGCCGGGAACGGTTCGCCGGCGGTCTTCCACCAGGTTACGCTTGTCGCGCCCGCGCCGGGCGCGCCGCTCTACTTTGCGCTGGTCGTGGATGGCGCGACGGTCTATGCCGGGCCTGACCCCGCCGGCAATTGGCCGTTCAAGGTCTATGCCGGCGACCCGGGCAGGACGCTGGCGGCGGCCATCCCCGTGGCCGAGGAGACAAAGCATGGCCCTGTGCTGGGCGACCCGGTTTCCGGGCCGGTTCCAGGCGGGCCGCCGGCCGAGTCGATCCCACTCGCCCCCGATTCGCCCACGGCCTGCCCACCGGCGAGCTGCGTCGCCGGCAGGGATGTCAATCGCGACTTCTTCGTCCAGGTCGTGGAGCGGTTGAACAATGTGCCGTTTAACAATTTCGCCGTCGATGCGCTGCAAGCGTGGGAGCCACACGAAAACACCTCGGCGTGTTGGAACCCGCTGGCAACGACATTGCGAATGGAAGAGATTTGCGACTTTAATGACGCGCACGTTCAGCATTATCAGAGCCAGGATATGGGCGTGCGCGCAACCGCCAATACCCTGAACCTGGGCTACTACGACGCCATTCGGCGCATGCTCAAGCTGGAGGCATTTGACCGCGAGGCGGTTCGGACATCCCTGGATACCTGGGGCACGTGTAGCGGCGCGTCGTGTAACGCGTTGCTCGACACCTGGCAGACCTTGTGGAACAGCTATACGAGTGATCCCGATGACAACCGCGCCATCGGCGGCGGCCAGACGTTGAACGGGACGATCAATCCCACCAACGATACCGACACCTACACGTTCGATGCCGTGCAAGGCCAGCAGGCGACGCTGCGCATGAACAAGAACAACAGTGGGTTGGACAGTTACCTGATCCTGTACGCGCCCAACGGCGCGGAAGTGGCCCGCAACGACGATGGCGGCGGCGACCTGAACGCGCTCATCAACGGCGCGACCTTGCCGCAGACAGGCCGCTATCGGATCGTCGCCAGCAGCTACGGGGCATATTCCAGCGGCGCCTACACGCTGCGACTGGATATCGGCGGCGGTTGCGCCGACGGCCAATTTCGCGGCGAGTACTTCAATAACCGCAGCCTCTCCGGCAGCCCGACCTTCGCCCGCTGCGACGGGAGCGTCAACTTTGACTGGGGCAGCGGTGGGCCGGGCAATGGCCTTGGCAGCGACAACTTCTCCGTACGCTGGGTTGGCCGCCACAACTTCGCCGCCGGCACGTGGCGCTTCATCGCGCGCGCCGATGATGGTGTGCGCGTCTGGCTCGATGGAACGCTGATCATCGACGGCTGGCGCGACCAGGCGCCGACGGAATACCGGGCCGAACGTAGCCTGTCTGCCGGACTGCACGAAGTGAAGATGGAGTTCTATGAGAACGGCGGCGGAGCGGTAGCCCAGTTGCGCTGGGAAAGCGCGGGGCTGACCTGCTCCGGCCAGTATAAGGCCGAGTACTGGAACAACCGCAGCCTGAGCGGCAACGCGGTGTTGACCCGCTGCGAGAACTGGCCGCTGAGCTGGGACTGGGGCGGCGGCAGCCCCGGCGGCGGTGTGCCGGCCGACAACTTCTCCGCTCGCTGGACGGGCCAGGCCAATTTCAATGCCGGCAGCTACGTCTTCATCGCGCGCGCCGACGATGGCGTGCGCGTCTGGCTCGATGGAACGCTGATCATCGACGGCTGGCGCGACCAGGCGCCGACGGAATACCGGGCCGAACGCAGCCTGTCTGCCGGACTGCACGAAGTGAAGATGGAGTTCTATGAGAACGGCGGCGGAGCGGTAGCCCAGTTGCGTTGGGAGAGCGCGGGGCTGACCTGTTCCGGCCAGTATAAGGCCGAGTACTGGAACAATCGCAGTCTGAGCGGCAACGCGGTGTTGACCCGCTGCGAGAACTGGCCGCTGAGCTGGGACTGGGGCGGCGGCAGCCCCGGCGGCGGTGTGCCGGCCGACAACTTCTCCGCTCGCTGGACGGGCCAGGCCAGCATCAATGTCGGCAGCTACGTCTTCATCGCGCGCGCCGACGATGGCGTGCGCGTCTGGCTCGACGGGTCGCTGATCATCGACGCCTGGCGCGACCAGGCGCCGACGGAGTACCGGACGACGCGCAGTGTCAGTGGCGGCCAACACACGATCCGCGTCGAGTATTATGAGAATGGCGGCGGGGCGGTGGCCCAATTCCACTGGGAGGCGAGCAGCGGTGGGGGCGGTGGGGGCAACCTGGTGCTCAACCGGCCGGCGTCGGCCTGGTCGCAGGAGAGCAGCAACTACACCCCCGGCCGCGGCAACGACGGCAACAACAGCACGCGCTGGTCGTCGATGATCAGTTCGTCGCTGGGTGAGCAGCGCTGGTGGGCCGATCTGGGCAGCCGGCAGACGTTTAGCCGGGTGAAGATCAATTGGGAGACGGCTTATGCGGCCCGCTATCGCATCCTGTTCAGCGACGACGGTAGCACATGGTACTGCTACTGCGACACGTACTATACCCGCAGCGGATCGGGGTGGGCCGAACACTCCTTCACGGCGGTGACCTTCCGCTACGTGGGCGTGCAGATGCTGAACCGCGCGCCGCAGATGAACAACTACTCGTTCTATGAGTTTGAGGTTTACAACGGGGCCGGCCTGATGATGGGCGCGGGCGAGGAGACTACCGGTCCAGTCACGGTGCTCCCGCTGCCGCAGGAGTAGCCGGCGACTCGTTGCTCGTGCCAACCCGCCGGCGGGCGGCAGCAGCGGCTGTCGCCCGCCGGCGCGGCCTGCCGGGGGCTTATTCCACGGCGGTCACACGGTCGAGCCGGAAGGTCAGTTCCGCCTCGGCCAGATAGCAGTAGGCGCGCAGGTAGGTGAGGTCGCCGCGCGCTTCCAGGGCCAGAGGGCGGGCGCGGCGGCGGCGCGGCTCACGGTCGCCGAGGGCCTGGTAGGCCAGTGTTAGAGGGTGGCTGTCGCGCACGGCGGCGCGGATGGCGGCCAGGTGTTCATCTTGCGCTGTTTCCAGCAAGTAGACGGCGCGTAGCCGGTAGGCGCGTCAGGGCCAGCCGGCCACCGTTGCGGGTCAGGGCTTGCCAGTGGCCGGCTTGCACCAGGTCGAAGAGCGGCCCTGTGGGCGAATCTGGGAACAGCCGGACGCGCCAGGCGTCATTGCCGACGCGCAGGCGGGCGGCTCGGGCCGTTGGGGGAGGCTCGGCGGTCAGGCGGGTGACGTATTGGCCCGCCCAGGCCAGCAGGTCGGGGGTTAGAACGGCGCCCAGCTGGAAGCGCCGGCTAAGCGCGGCCCAGGCGGCGGCGGCATCAAAGGCCCACCGCAGTATCCGCGCCTGTTCGTTGAAGGGGGCGCGCAGCCAACGCGCGGCTGTGGGTGTTATTCGGAGGAGGGGCGCGGTCAGGTCGATGAACCCGGCGATATGGAGGAGGCCGAGGTGGAGAGCCAGCGCTCGGCGGCGGCCCAATGGCGTCGAGCCGCGCGGCGGCTGTAAAGCGTGCCAGGCGGTCAGGCGGTTGAGGTGGGCCTGGGGCAAGCCGCGATTTCGCGACAGGGAGGTGGGGGTATAATAGTGGCCGTAGCCGAGCGAGAGAGCCAGGCTGAAGGGTCGCAACAGGCGTGGCGCGGCGGCCAGTAGGGCATAACGGATGGTCGGCAGGGATGCGGGCGCGGGTTGGTTGGTCATGGCCAGAGTGAATGATCGAGCTTTTGTCCAATTATAGCCCAGGAAAGCGGTGTAGAAAATCGGACGGAAAAACGGGAAAAAGGGGGCGAGGCTCGCGCAGGGCGAAAAGAGGTCGATTGGAGGTGAACGAAGGCGAAAAAGGTGCGAATCGATCGCCGGGGCAAGATGAGAGCCAGATGAGATAGGGGGCTTTTTGGCGTTATCGACGGCGAGGCTCGGAAGGATAAGTACTGTCGGCCGTGCCCCGCTTTCCTTTGAGGGATTGAAACCGGGAATCTCGCGCTTATAACGGCCGCGTGCTTGAACTTCTCGCTGAAGTGACGTTTTAGTGGCCGCGTAACTTCCTGGTCATCTCTTCTTCCGTTCTGTCTGGCATTCGGGAGAAGCTCGCCTCCACATTAGTTCCCGGCATTCCCCAGGAACCAAAAAGAGGTTGTATTCGACAACCTCTTTTTCACTGACCGGACTATGATGGAGTGCCCCCGACAGGATTTGAACCTGTGACCTTGGCATTAAGAGTGCCCTGCTCTGCCAGTTGAGCTACGGAGGCGAGCCGCCGCTCCGGGTGGGAGGCGACGCGAAGGATATTCTACCCAGACGACGGGCAGAAAGCAAACGGAAACGCCGGCGACCCGGTTCCCTACCGGCCGATGCCCGCCGCCGCCAGCACGGTGATCAACTGCCCGCCCAGCCGGCGCAGCGGCTCCAGTGGCGCGGTCTCGGCGTCGGCCAGCGTCATCTGGTAGCCGTCACGCAGCGGATAGGTCAGTAGCAGCCGGGCCGTGCCGCGCAGGGGCACGGGCATATACTGGATGCGTAGCGTCTGCCCCGCGTCGCGCCAGCCCTCGGCCACGAAAACGGCCACCTCGCCCGCCTCGTCGGCGCTCAGCGCGCCGCGGTAGGCCAGCACCTGCGGCCCGCGCGTAATGAGCACCGTCTGCGTGACGGTCAGCGGCACGTGTTGCAGCAGCCGGCGCACGACGTTGGGGTCGGCGCGCCCGCTGCCGGGATCGTTGGCGGCGCGCGTGGTCATCTTCCCTCTATCCTACCCCGCCTCGCGCCCCGCGCCATGCAGGAAGCGTAAAAGCGGCCTAGCGCCGGCCGCGCCGCAGGGCCAGCAGCCCGACGAGGGCGATGAGCGCCATGGTGGCGACG
>JAIBAS010000447.1 GCA_019695075.1 Promineifilum sp.
CGGCGGCCTCCGCCGGCCGGACGGGCAGCGCGAAGCCGGTGGCCGGCCGCAGCCGCGCGGCCAGATAGTCGGCGATGGCGGCCACTTCCGGCGCGGCCGGGCTGACGGTGATGCTCGTTTCGGCCGTCAGGACAAAAGCGCCCGCGGCCGGTTCGACAGAGTGGGGTTGGGGGATGAGTGTGTGCATAGCTTGTGTGCGGGTATGGATGGGGCGTGGCTTGCGGACGATTGTGCCCTAGACCGGGCCGGGCGGCCAGCCCGGCGGCGCAGGCGCAAACGAAAAGCGGCCGCCGAAGCCGCCGCTTTTCGCTTGCTTTGCTTACTTCGCGCCTTCGCGTGAGCGATTGTTCTTACGGCGTGACCAGGTTAATGACGCCGGCCGTGCCGTCGGCCAGCGAGTAGTTGAGTTGCCCGCTGGTGATGACGTTGTTCTGGTTGATCACCTGCTGCGTCCAGCGGTAGGCGTTGACGCCCTGCAGCGCGGCCAGGAAGGCCGTTTCCTGCTGCATCACGCCGGCCGGCGACTCGCAGGCCATCAGCGTGGTGGCGACAGGGCCGACGGTGAAGGCGCCGCTCTGCGGGGTGATGCTGGCGCTGTAGCTGTTGCAGCCACCGGAGCCGCTGACCGAGAGGGCGGTCTCATCAAACGTGGCCGTAATCTGCGACCCGGCGATGACCGGCTGCTCCGCCCCGACAGGGCCGAAGGAAACGACGCGGAAGGCCAAACCACTCGCGCCGCCGGTCACGCCGCCAGTTGTGCCGCCGCTATCCGGCGTGCTGCTGACGGGGCCGGACACCAGGCGCATCGTGCTGCCGTCGGTCAGGTTGAGCATCAGCTCGCTGCCTTGCACCGTGTGGACAGTGGCGAGGGCCAACTGTTGCACGAACTGTTGCCCCTGCGAGTCGGGCGGGCACATGGCCATCGTCGACGCGCCGGGGACGAGGCTGAGGCCGGTGCCGGTCAGCGTGTAGGTGGCCGTGACCATATTGCAGTCGGCCTTGATGCTGGCCCTGCCGTCGGCCATGAAGGTGACCGTGTAGCGGGTCGGGTCGGCGACGGTGGTGGCCTGCGTCCCGGCCGTGCCGGACCACTGCCACACCGGGCCAACCAGCGTCGAGGGCAGCACCGGGGCCTGGACGGTGGGCAGATTCTCGGCGCCGATGGCATCAACGAACGCCGCCGCCACCCAGACGCGGCCGTCGGGCATGCTCGGCGCTTCGACGACGAACCAGTTGCGATCCTGGCTGATGCCGATCAGCGTGCCGCTGTCGCCCTGCGCGGCCGTGCCGATGGCGGGGAAGTTCACGCCCGGGCCGCTGCGCAGGAAGATGCCGGCCGGGGCATTGACCGTGCCGGTCGGTTCGCCGGCATCGGGCGCGGGCAGGTCAACCAGCGGGACTTCCTCGAAGTGCATCGTGCCGCTGCTGGCGAACAGGTCGATGAAGAGGTCGCCTTCCTGGAAGAAGTAGATCGCCGCGGCGCTCAGCTGTTGAGTGAACAGGTCGGCCTGCGAATCCTCCGGGCAAGCCACGAGCGTGGACGGGCCGGGGGTGATGGTCATGTTGGTGCCGTCGGCCGTCACCTGGGCGAGGACGGTATTGCAGTCAGCGGTGATGGCCGCCGAGCCGTCCTCAAGGAACTCGATTGTGTAGCGCGAGGCGTCGGCGACGGTGACTTCTTCCACGGGCGTCGTCGTGCCCAGCCATTGCCACTTCTTACCCACCAGCGCCGCGTCCACGGCGGTGGACGTGGTCGTTGTCATGGCGTCGGCGGCGCGGTACGTGTCGATCGGCCCGCCGTTGGCCCAGGCGATGGCCAGCACCGCGCCGTCTTCCTGGATGGTGTAGCTGCCGGCCGAGGCGAACGTCTCGAGCATCTGGTTGAAGAGCGAATCGGGCGGGCAGAAGGCCTTGGTCGTCATGCCCAGGGTCATCGCGATGCTGCCGTCGCCGGGCGTGGCGTAGTCGCCGCTGCCGCGGTTGCAGTCCAACTGGGCGAAGAAGGTGCCGTCCTCGTTGAAGATGATGTTGTACTCTTCAGGGGTGGGCACAGTGATGGCCGCGGTCGCGCCGCCATTGGGGTCACGGCTCTCCCACAGCCACTCCTTGTTGACCAGCGCCGGGTCGGCGACGTGGGCGATGGGCGAGGTCTCGGCCGGCAGGGCCTCGGTGGGCACGGCCTCAACGACCCCAGCTTCGGTGGTCTCGCCGGCGGTCTCGACCGTCGGCTGAAGCTCCGTCGCCGGCGTCTGGCCGCCACAGGCCGCCAGGACAACCAGCAGGACGAAACTCATCAAGATCAGGTAGCGTTTCATAGACGTTCATCTCCTCTGCAATGTATTCAGCAACGCGCCGCGCATGCCGCGCGGCTTTAACGGGAGCCAAACTAGGCTCCCCATAGATTAACGTCTAGTGTTGAATGGGGGTTCCGATGAGGCCATGCTTCTTACGAGGCGCTCATTTACGGCCCATGTCGTCTATCCATCGGCGGGGGCAGCACAGTGGTAGACTGGATGCTGGTAGGAGTCGCGTGGGTCGCCGCCTACTCTCGCCACGGCCCCAGGTAATCCTCAAGGCGCAACTCGTCGTTGATGCTCCCTTGGTCCGGGTCCCAGAGGATCATTGTTCGGCTACGATTGATTTCGAACTTCAGCCGGTCTTCGGCTGGGGCATTATAAACTGTCGGAATCCACCACAGCGGAATGGACAAGATTCGGCCGTCTGTAAGATCGATGTGGATGTAGGCGTCATCAAAGCGCACATCGTGGATTGCTGCCTGACGCGGGAATGTGTATTCGGAAGCGGGGTAGGCGATAGGGTAGCGCTTGACGGCTAACTCGGTCTCAGCTGCCTCGGCCTTTGAACTCATACCATTGCTCCAGTAAATAGTCCCGATTCTGCTCGACGATCTTCAACGCCTGGCGCAGTTCTTGTTGCTTCAGAACTCGGCCAACTCTTGCCACTTCTATTGTCGGCTCCAGCCATATTTTGGCGTCGTTGGTGTCATCCTGGCTACCTTTTCCAACGTGAACGCTGGCGCGATTCTCATACCGGGCGTCATAGCTATGGAACCAGAAGATGAACGACCCAGCCACCAGTATCTTGGGACTCATAACAATGCGATTATAGCATAAGGGATTGGGCGCGTGAGAAATTCAAGGCGTTCCAGGTAGAGCAGCGCCTCCTCGCGCGTCTCGCCACACATCTCCGCGTCCGGCCGCAGGTTGATGCACACCGCCGGCCGGTCGGGCTGGCCGAACAGGCGACAGAGATTGTCGTCGGTCAACTGCGCACAGCGCACCCCGGCCGGCTTGCCGTTGGGCATGCCGGGAATGGGCGAGGAGATCGACAGGGCAATGCAGCACGCGCCGCAGCCGGGGCGGCAGGGAAAGTCATTGCGCTCGTTTAGATAACGTTGCTTCAAGAAGGAGGGCGAAGAGTTACTCATGTGGCCGAAGCTCCTGTAATACCTGTCGGTCACCTACTCCGTGGAGAGTGGCAGCGAATTGATGGTATCATACCAAAATGACCGCTGCCAACCACCCGCCGCCCACCTCTATCGAAGTCAGCCGAATCGCTGCCCTGGATGACCCCATCGCCCGCAACCAGCAAATCACCCAGGCTTACCATGAGATGGCCGTGGCCACCGTCCGCCTGCTGCCGGGCGGGGCCAACTGGTGCGCCTTCGCCACCTGGGCATCGCGGCAAGCGGGCCAGTCGATCCGGCGCGAGGACTTGCGGCGGACGCTGGAGCGGCTGTTGCGAGAATCAGCCGAGGTCGAGGCGGCCGCCGGCGCGCTGGAAGGCCACGCCGCCGCGGCCGGCGGGCCGGAGAG
>JAIBAS010000409.1 GCA_019695075.1 Promineifilum sp.
GGCTGACCGACGAGCGCGTGCCGGCAATCGGCAGCCTCGTCCGCGCCGCCGCCGGGCGCATCTCGCACCAACTGGGCTACCGCCCCGATTCCCCCGCCGGCCCGGGCGACGCCGTAGCATAGGCTGTCAACCTGTCGCCGACGACTGAGCAAGGAGGAACAATGCCGCACCCCACCCCCTTTCACACGCGAACATCGGCTGTCTGCGACAGCCACGAGTGGCGCAACTGGTCGGGCTTCCTGTCGGCCGGCGTCTATGAGCCGTCGCATGAGCGCGAGTACTACGCCATTCGCAACAGCGCTGGACTGATCGACGTTTCGCCACTCTACAAGTACGAAGTCACCGGCCCCGACGCCGCCCGCCTGGTCGACCGCGTCATCACCCGCGACGTGACCAAACAGAAGATCGGCCAGGTGTATTACACGCCCTGGTGCGACGCCCGCGGCAAGGTCATCGACGACGGTACGGTCTCGCGGCTGGCGGCCGACCACTTCCGCATCACTTCGGCCGACCCCAACGGCCGTTGGTTCCAGGACGTGGGCTATGGCCTGAACGCGACTGTGACCAACGTCACCGACGATCTGGCCGCGCTGGCGCTACAGGGGCCGCGCAGCCGGGTCATCCTGGAGGAGGTCGTCGAGGGCATCGACTTCGGCAAGCTGCCCTACTTCCACCTGGCCCACGGTACGGTCGATGGCTTCCCCGTCACCGTGACGCGCACCGGCTACACCGGCGACCTGGGCTACGAGCTATGGGTGCGACCGGAGCACGCCGAGCGCTTGTGGGACGGCCTGATCGACCGCGGCAACGGCCACGGCATCCTGCCCGCGGGCATCGTCGCCCTCGACGTCGCCCGCGTGGAGGCCGGCCTGGTGATGATCGCCGTCGATTACGTCTCCAGCCACCACGCCCTCATCGAGAGCCAGAAGTCGTCGCCCTACGAGATCGGTCTGGGCTGGGCGGTACGACTGGACAAGGGCGACTTCATCGGCAAGCGCGCCCTGGTGGCCGAGCAGGAACGCGGCTCGGCCTGGACGTTCGTCGGCGTGCAGTGCTTCTGGCCGGCGCTGGAGCGGCTGTTCGCCGAGGAGGGCCTGCCGCCGCAAGTAGCCGGGCGGGCGTCGCGCTCGGCCGTGCCCGTCTATGAGCAGGCCACCGGCAGCCGCACGCAGATCGGCCAGCTAACCAGCCATACCTTTTCGCCCATGCTCAAACAGTACATCGGCATCGGCCAGCTCTTGACGCCGGCCGCGCCAATGGGCGGCGCGGTCGATGTCGAGGTGACCGTCGAGTTCAAGCGCAAGCTCTGCCCGGCGCGGATTGTGCCGACGCCGTTCTTTGAGCCGCCGCGGAAGAGGGGATAGAGATTAGGGGATAGGGACTAGGGGATAGGGACTAGGGATTAGGGATTAGGAACTAGGGGATAGGAAGGGCACTCTTACTAATCTCTAATCCCTAACCCCTATCCCCTTAACCCCTTAACCCTCACCCCCCAAAGAAGAGGACACTATGACCAACCAACACTACGACGCCATCGTCATCGGCGGGGGACATAACGGCCTGGTGGCCGGGGCCTACCTGGCGCGGGCGGGCAAGAAGACGCTCATCCTGGAGAAGCGCCACCTCGTCGGCGGCGCGTCGGTGACCGAAGAAATCTACCCCGGCTTCAAGTTCACCGTCTTCTCCTACGTCGTCAGCCTCTTCCGGCCGGAGATCGTCCGCGAACTGAACTTGCCTGCCCACGGCCTGACCATCCTGCCGCTGGAGAGCACGCTGACGCCAACGCTGGACGGCGACGACTACCTCTACCGCGACGGCGACCACTACCAGACATTGCGCAACATCGCCCGCTTCTCGCCGCGCGACGCCGACGCCTACGACGACTACGCCCGCAGCATGTACTTCATGGCCAAGGCGGTCAAGTATATCCTCGGCGTCATCCCGCCCGACCCGACGGCACTGCACCCCAAGGACATGATGGGGCTGCTGGAGATGGCTCGCCACTTCCTGGGGTTGGGGCAGGAGCAGCTCTATATGCTGGCCAAGCTGATGACCATGAGCGCGGCCGACTTCGTGGAGCAGTGGTTCGAGTCGGAGCCGCTCAAGGCGACGCTGTCGGCCAGTGGCATCATCGGCACCTTTCTCGGCCCGCGCTCGCCCGGCACGGCCTACGTGCTGCTGCACCACTACATGGGCGAGATCGACGGGGCCTACCGCGCCTGGGGGTTCCACAAGGGCGGCACGGGCGGCCTGGCGGAAGTGCTGGCCCAGGCGGCCCGCGCCCAGGGAGCCGAGGTGCGCTGCAACGCCGGCGTGGCTCGCGTGCTGATGTCCGGCGGGCGCGCCGCCGGCGTCGTCCTGGAGAACGGCGACGAGATTCGCGCGCCGATGGTGCTCTCCAGCCTTGACCCCAAGCAGACTTTCCTGCGCCTTGTCGATCCGCAGCAGCTACCCGACGACCTTGTCGGCGCGGTGCGCCGCTTCCAGACGCTCGGCTCGTCGGGCAAGGTCAACCTTGCTCTCGACCGGCTGCCGGAACTGGGCTGCCGGCCGGGCGTCGGCCGCCATCTGGCCGGGGCCGTGTCCATCAGCCCCAACCTCGACTACATCGAGCGCGCCTACGACGACGCCAAGTACGGCCACTTCTCGCGCCGCCCCTACGTCGATATCATCTTTCCCTCGATGATCGACCCCGACATGGCCCCGCCCGGCAAGCACGTCATGTCCTGCTTCGTCCAGTACGCGCCCTATGAACTGGCCGACGGCGACTGGACCGACGCCAGGCGCGAGGCCTTTGGCGACGCCGTCGTCGATGTGCTGGCTACCTACTTCCCTAACATCCGCGACCTGATCCTGCACCGGCAAGTGCTGACGCCGGTGGACGTGGAGCGCATCACCGGCATCACCCAGGGCAACATCTTCCACGGCGAGCTAAATCTCTCGCAACTCTTCTTCCTGCGCCCCGCTCCTGGCTATGCGAAGTATCGCACGCCCATCAAAGGCTACTACCAGTGCGGCTCCGGCACCCACCCCGGCGGCGGCATCATGGGCGCGCCGGGGCGGTTGGGGGCGTTGGAGGCATTGCGGGACTCTAGGAGCTAACAATGACAGTATCCTACGACGTGATTATCATTGGCGCCGGACACAATGGACTTGTGGCCGCGGCGACGCTGGCCGCGGGCGGCAAGCGCGTCCTTGTCCTGGAGCAGCGGCCGGCCCTCGGCGGCGCGGCCGGCGCGGAAGAGGCCTGGCCCGGCTATCACGTGCCCACCGGGGCGATCGATGCCGCCCTCCTGCAAGAGGAGATCATCCGCAAGCTCGACCTGCCCCGCCACGGCCTGGCCTTCACGGAGCCGGCAGCGCTGCTCTTCGCGCCCCAGCCCGACGGCGGCGGCCTGACCATCTGGCGCGACGAGGCCCGGACAACGGCCGAGATCGCCCGCCTGAGCCGCCGCGACGCCGAGCGCTGGCCCGCCTTCCGCGGCCAGGTCGAGCGCATGGCCAAGCTGCTCAGCGGCATGTTGCTGCTGGCCCCGCCCGACCTGAGCGCCCTGCGCGGCGGCGACCTGAAGGGCTGGGCGCCGCTGGCGCTGCGCCTCAAGCGGCTGGGCGACGCCGACATGATGGAACTGATGCGCGTCCTGCCGATGGCCGTCCGCGACTACCTGGACGAGTGGTTTGAGAGCGATGTGCTCAAGGGCGCGCTGGGCGGCTCGGCCGTCGTTGGCGCGACGCTGGGGCCGCGCGGCGCGGGCACAAACCTGGGCTTCTTCTACCAAAACCTCGGCGGGCTGTTGCAAGTCCGGCCCGTCGCCGGCGGCCTGCGCAT
>JAIBAS010000259.1 GCA_019695075.1 Promineifilum sp.
TGGCTCAGCGGCGCGGCCCCCTCCAGGCGGGCGGCGATGCGCGCCGCCCGCGTCGGGTCGCCGCAGACGATGACCGCCGGCGTGACCGCGCCCACGGGCAGGCCGGTGATGGGTAGCAGACGTTGGCTCATGGGCAATTAGTAGGTTTCGGGCGGGGCCGGCTTGTTGGCCAGCACCTCGTCGATGGTGGTCATCACGTCGTCGGTCAGCTGCGACAGCAGTTCGAGAGCACGCAGGTTGTCGTGGACTTGCTCCACGCGCGACGCGCCCAGGATGACCGTGCTGACGTGGGGGTTCTTCAGACACCAGGCGATGGCCAGCCGGCTCATCGTCGTGCCCAGCCCCGCGGCGATGGGCGTCAGCCGGCGCACCTTCTCCAGGTTGGCCCGCCCCTCGTCGCTCTCGATGTTCTCGCGCATCCACTCGTAGCCGGCCAGATTGGCGCGGGAGTCGGCGGGAATGCCGTCGTTGTACTTGCCGGTCAGGATGCCGAAATAGAGCGGCGAAAAGGTTGTCGTGCCCAGGCCCATGCTTTCATAGAGGGGCAGGAACTCGCGCTCGACCTTGTCGCGGTGGAGCATGCTGTATTGCGGCTGTTCCATCGTCGGCGGGATGAGGTGATACTGCCGGGCGACGCCGTAGGCCTCGGCCAGCTGCTGCGCTGACCATTGCGACGTGCCCCAGTAGAGCACCTTGCCCTGGTGGATCAGCTCCGTCATCATGCGGACGATCTCTTCCATCGGCACGTTGATATCGGGGCGGTGGCAGAAGTAGAGGTCGAGATAATCGACCTGCAGGCGGCGCAGAGCGTCGTGGCAGGCCTCGAAAACGTGCTTGCGGTGCAGGCCGCGCTGGGTCGGCTTGGGATCATCGACCGACCCCCACATGACCTTGCTGGAGACGATGTAGCTGTCGCGCGGCCAACCGGCCTGCCGCAACGCCTCGCCCATGATCGTCTCCGATCGGCCGCCGGCATAGACCTCGGCATTGTCGAAGAAGTTGACGCCGGCCTCATAGGCCGCGCCCATCGTCTCCAGCGCCTGTTCGACGCCTAACTGATGGCTAAAAGTCACCCACGAACCATACGACAGGGCGCTGACCGGCAGCCCGGACTTGCCCAGACGACGATACTCCATGCTCTAGACTCCTTAATGTAGGCGTTGTCCCGCCTGATACGGGAAGATGTGGGCGCGCTCGCCGGCGCGGATGCCGTCCTGGCGGGCGCGCCAGTAGTCAACGGTGTAGAGGTCGCCGTGGGCGCTCTCGAACACCGCCCGCAGCGAGCCGCTGAGACCCAGGAAGTTGGGGAACTCCTCCGGGAAGATGTCGTTGGTGTTGATGTGGAACCACGGCTCGGCGGCCAGTTCCTCCTCGTAGCGATCCGTCGGCGGCAGGCGGCGGAAGTTGCATTCCTCCAGCAGGCACAGCTCGTCGTAGTCGTAGAAGACGACGCGGCCGTGGCGCGTGACGCCGAAGTTCTTCAGCAGCATGTCGCCGGGGAAGATGTTGCTACAGGCCATGTCCTTGATCGCCTGGCCGTAATCGACCACGGCGGCGCAGGCCGTGGCCTCGCGCGCCTCGCGGGCGAAGATGTCCAGCGGAATAACGCGGCGCTGGAAGTAGGCGTGGGCCAGAACGACGGTCGCCTCGCCGACGATGACCGACTGACTGCAATCGCGCTGCAACGCTTCCAGCAGTTCCGGCGAAAACAGGTCGCGGCTGAACTCCAGATACTCGAACGACTGCGCATCGACCAGGCGGCCGGCGCGGTCGTGGCGATAGACGAGGTCATACTTGGCCATGACCTCCTTGCGTGTCGAGTCCTTGGGGTAGTTGAAGTGATCCTTGATGAGCTTCAGGACGATGTCGTAGCTGGGCATGGTGAAGACTAGCATGACCATGCCTCGCTGACCGCGGGCGATCTCGAAGCGCTCCTGGGTGTAAGCCAGGTGGTCGAGCAGGTCGCGGTATAGCTCCGTCTTGCCGTGCTTGTTATAGCCGAGGGAGATGTACAGCTCGCCGGTGCGCTTGCGCGGCATGATGGCCTTGAGAAAGTACACCAGGTCATAGGGCCGCTCGACATCGACGTGGAAGTAGGAGTGGGCGAAGCTAAACAGGATGCTGACGCTGTCCTCGTCCAGCAGGACGCTATCGACGGTCAGCCCCTCCGGCGTGTGGATGAGCGCCAGCGCCAGGGGGAAGCTCTGCGATCCGCTGAATAGCCGCCCGACCAAATAGGCCCCCATGCCGCGGTAGAAGGCGGGCTTGACCATCTCCACCCGCTCGACAGTGCGCAGCGTGTTGAGCGCCTCTAGCTGAGCGTCGATGCGCTCGGCCACCAGGCGAGCGTCCTCGGCCATGTTGCGGAAGGGGGCGGCGAAGCGGGCGTCGCGCAGGATGGCCGTGACCAGGTCGGTCGTTGAGGTGATGCGGCTGTAGACGCGGTAGACCGGCGATTGCGGCCGTGTCGGCGGCGTCTCGAAGTCGGTGGCCACAAACTCGATCTGGTGGTCAACGCCGACGGTGGTGAAGATGCGGCGCGTGACGGAGTTGAAGAATGTCTCGGCCACCTCCCAGTCGTCGCGCCGGGCGATCAGGCCGGAATAGACGGCCTTCATGCTGACCCAGATGAGCTTGTTGTCCAGCCGTTCGCGCAGCAGGTCGCGGATGGCCGCCTCGGCCAGATCGACGATGCGCCGGTAGAGGCCCAGGCGCGCGGCGGCGTCCTCCTGCAAGCCACCCCAATCCTGCGTCTCGAAGCGGCGCTTGGCCTGGCCGGTGATGGCCTGGAACTGGTCGTGGAAGGTATTGTAGGCGGTCTGTAAGGTAGTCGCGCCGACGTTGGCCAGACGGCTGTCCGTCAGGCGGGTCATGGCACAAGCGGCTCCGGCAACGGCTCAGGCGACGGGGCGCGGCGACGGCTCAGGCCGACGAGGATGAGCAGGGCCAACACCAGCGCGCCGATAGCCACCAGCAGGGCGACGTTGGCGTCGAGGGCGGCCGGCGCGGCCACCGCCTCGCCGGCGCTTTTGTCCGCCGGGGCCGGCGCTTCGATGGCCGCCGGCGGCGGCACGGGCAGGGCGTTGACGGGTGTGTCTTTCCAGCGCGCGCCCTCCTCGATGAGCATCACCGGGATGCCGTCGCGAATGGGGTACTTGTAGCCGGTGTCGGCCGACACCAGCCAGCAGCCGCGCACCAGCTCCAGCCGGCCGGGGTCCGCGCCATAGCGAGCGCCTTCCTGGATGGCCTGCGGGTCGCGCAGAATTTCCAGGAGATCGGGGCTGATGGGCGAGGGGGTTTGTTGTTGGGCCATTCGGTTCCCTTCCTCTTAGGGGATTGGCGGCGGCGCGGGGCGGGATGACATCCCGCGCTACAACCGGCTGCCTATGGGGATGATACGTCTACACCGTGGCCACTGTCAACTAAAGGCCAGTTCGGCCGCGCTTGAGGAGGGGCGGGTCAGGCGGGATGCCATCCCGCCCTACAATTAGCTGTTAGCTGTCGAGCCAGAAGAGGCCGGTCTGTTCGCCTTCGACGCTGTAGGCGGCCAGGGCTGTCTCCAGGTTTTCGTAGATGACGATGGGGCTGCGGCCGCCGAGCCAGATGGAAACGTAGTTGCGGTCGGGGTATTCCGCGCCCAGGGCGACGACGTTGGTCATATCGACCGTGTCGGCCGCGCCGCGAACGATGGCGAAGCGGCGGAAGCGGCCAAATAGCTCCTGCTGCGCGGCGCGGAACTCGGGGCTGATCATCGGCAGCGTTCGCTGGAGCGCCGCGGCGTCTTCGCGGCGAGCCAGGGCCGCGCCGGCGGCGGCGGTCACGGC
>JAIBAS010000532.1 GCA_019695075.1 Promineifilum sp.
GGATCTCCTCGTACAGAGTGCCATGCGCGAAAACGACACAGGCTATCTGTGAGGCTCCACAGTCTTGACGTATGAAGCCCATCGCCCCTGAACTCTGGCTCCAAATCACGTCGACCGGTCTTGTTGTGTGTAGCCTGTAAAGGGCACGCGAACTCTCGCGCCACCAGCCGTCGGAATATTGGGATGGCATGGTGCCCGGCAAATACTCGGTCTCCGGCTCAACCGTAACGAGACGACCCGCGTCGAGGGCCGTTGTAATAGTGGAAACGCGAAGGCCGCGCCTGCGCAACTCGGCACTCAACTCGCGGCTGTGCCTCTCCATCCCGCCGAGTTGGTGCGAGACAGTGCTGCGGGTCAATTGGCAGACGTGCATCGTTCCATGCCGGGTGGCTTAACGCCCTTCCAGACTCGGTCTGTTTCCGGACCGTCGCTCTATAACACGATTGCACAGACACACGAGTTGCTGCGCTTGCTGTGAAAAAGAGTAGTTCTGACTTCTGGCGGCACCTGCGCGGCCAAGTCGCTCCGCCAGATCACGATCGGTCAGCAGCCTCAGAATAGAGTCCGCTAATGCCTCCGGGTCGTCCTTGGCAACCAGCAGCCCGTTTTGCTCGTGTTGCAGCAGTTCCGGCACGCCGCCGACCTGCGTGGCGATGACCGGCCTGCCGGCGGCCATGCCCTCAAGCACTACATTGCCAAATGGCTCTTGCCGGGAGGCCAGAATGAGCATTGAGCACCCAGCCAGATAGCTGCCAATCTGCATCGGCGCTACTTCTCCCAGGAACCACACACTGCCCTGGAGACCGAAGGCAGCCGCCATCGTCTCAAGACGGCTTCGCTCTGGCCCATTGCCGATGATCAGTAACTCCGGCAGCTCGACAGCATGTCGCAGCAGCGCATAGGCTTTTAGCACAACATCAACACCCTTTTTCCACACCAGGCGACTGATCACTAACACGTAGCCGGCGGCATGGAGCGGTTGCCCCGCCTCGGCGGCCTGGGGCGAGATTCCGTTCGGGATGGCGCAGGCGATCAGCCGGGCCGGCAGGTCGTAATGCGTTCGAGCATAGTCCAACAGGTAATGCGATGGCGCGAACAGGGCATCGGCTTTTTGGAGCGCCGCCCGCAGCAGCAAGGCATTGGCTTTGCTGGCGGTCGGGAAGTCCTCCAGATCGGCGCCTCTTAGACTGACTACGAGAGGAATGTGCAAAAGAAACCTGAGTAGTAGGGCATACAGTGTGGCATCATCGGCAAAGAAAAGAATAATGACGTCGCTGCGAGACTGTCGCGCCAGTCTGATCAGTTGTGCCAGGGTGGCCAGGGCGCGCTTCGGGAAGAGCAGCTTAGAGCGCACCTTCCATCTCTGGTGGATGACGGCCAGGTATAGCCGATGAACACGAAAGCCGGCCCTCTCCTCCCGTCGGGGCTGCTGGCGATGGCTCAGGGCGGTTATTAATTCCACCTGATGCCCTAAACTAGCCAGGCGCCCGGCGAGGTTATCGACAACCACTTCGACCCCGCCCACTTTGGGCGCGAAGTTCGTGCTCATCAGGAGAAAACGCATACCAGGTGAACTCAACCCACTGTGGCGCCATTGTGTACCGAGCCCACGGTCACCAAGAGCGGTGCTGGACGTAGGCATCCAGCCTTGAGGCCAGCGCGTCGGCCTCCTGGTCCATGCCGCAGCGCCTATAGGCGGCCAGCTGTTGGCGGAGATAGCCCGCGGCGACGGCCGCGTCGCCCCGTTCCTGGGCGATTCGGGCGGCCAAACCATACTTTTCTGCGGCCAGGAACCATTCGCCACGTCTCTGGTATATATCGGCCGCCAGCGCCGCATATTCGACCAGACGCCGCTTCCGTTCAGGGATCAGGAAATCGCCGACCTCCAGCGCGCCTTCCAAATCTTGAAGCGCCAGCGCCTCCTCTCCCAGCGCGATCTTCGTTTTGGCAGCGTTGCCTTGGGCAAGAATGAGCAACGAACCGACATGCAGCCGGCGCAGGTCGTGGCGGGCGGAATCGAAGCGCCGCTGGAGAATTGTTCCCGCGGTGTCATACATGGCGCGCGCCTGGGTCACATCTCCTCGCTCTGCCCAGAGGTCGCCCAAGGCAATGTGGGTTTCGCCAATGCGGGTATCGTCCCCCAACGCCGTCCACAGCGCTTGGCTACGGTCCAGGTGCTGGGCCGCTTCGTCGATGAGTCCGGCCCGGCGTGTCTCTATCCCCAGCCGCAGCAACGACAACGCCTTTTCATGGTCTTCGTCGGCATACGTGACCGATCTTTCCAGAAGCTTAAGCCCTTGCAACGTATGGCCACAATCCAGACAGATCTGAGCGATAGCGCGCCAGAACGCGGCCCTTTCAGTCGGCGGTAACTTTTCGCCTATGAGCATTAGCCGATTCAACAGCGAATCGAACTGGCCCGCGCGCCCCTCTTTGCGCGAATAGTAGCGAAGCAACCAATAGCCTGATTGGCTGAGAATGGGGGCTAGATCGCGCGAGATGGGTCTGGCCAGGAGGCCTTCCAAGCTCTTGACAGCCTCTTTGTCAAGCTCGTCCTCAGGGTCTGGCGCCTTGAACACGCTACGCAGATAGACAAGCCAAGCGTCAAGTACGGGCGATTGTACGGCAACATCGCCGGCGATGGCTACGAGTTGGTTAAAGAAGGGGGTCTCGCGTCGCGAGGTAGCCTGGACAAAGAGTGTGTCAATAAACAGCGCCCCCAGCCACTCTGAGTACTGCAAGAGGTGATAGGCCAACGCCTGCACCCAGAAACGCCAGTTGTCGTCCATACGCTCAAAGCTATAGAGCAACTCCCAGCGCACTTTGGGCCACAGTTCCGCTGGCTCCCACCGCTTCTTGCCCCACACCAGAGACCAGAAGCGGAACGCATCCTGATGCGGTCTAAGCGGTCTGATAAACCAGGGGGCGTGCTTCGCCGCAGGAGTGGTGCTCTCATGGGCACGGATGAGGTCGATGTAGTGCTCGGCGGCAACACGATGGACTTCGGCGTGCAACTCTGGATGATCGCGCCGCAGCCCTGAATCTCCCAACTGCCGGATGAGGTCGTGAAACTGAGGCCGATTACTTGTTTGGGAGACGTAGATACGGACAGCGGGATCACCAACACAGGCGTAAACGTCGGCCAGATTGGCGAAGGTTCCTTCGAGAGCCGGTGCTTGCCGAAATACATCGAATATTAGACTGGGCGAAAACTCGAAAAGCGAAGGCGCGATCTGAAGCAGGGCGTGCGCCCGCCGGTAGGGCAAGCCCTCGTTTTCAAACTCTTCCCCTTTTGAACGAAGCTCCCGCAGGATGTCATGCCAGAAGTGATCGACTAGGATGGCCGGCGGCGCGTCCGAGTCGTCACGACCCGTGATACCAGCGAGGCGTTCTCCAGATAGCAGAATATGGCTGAGCAGCAACTGGAGGCACAGCCCATGACCTTGCGTGAGACGGCAGATCATGTCCACAGTTTCTTCAGGCAGCGGTCGCGGTTCGCCGCTCAGGTCGAATACGGTGCGGCGTAGGCTGTCACGGAGTTTGGCCAGCGGGACAGCATCCAAGCGCGCTCTGAGGAGCGCCGTCGGGTGGCGACCAGCGCCCACAATGATCACTTTGTCCCCGCACGAGCTGGCCAGATAGTCGATCGTACGTCTGATCTCGGGACTGGCTTGCTCCAGAGTATCGAACAGCAAGCAGACGGTATGACGCTCCGCCAGCTGGCGCAGAAGCTGGGCCAGTCGATGCTGAAGCGCCTCCAACAGCTGCCGGCGCAGGTCAGAAAGGGCGACGGATTGGGAGATGTTAGAGCCACTACTTC
>JAIBAS010000131.1 GCA_019695075.1 Promineifilum sp.
TCGTCGCCCGGGTTGCGGCCGTCGATGCGGAAGCCGTTGGGGCCGTTGAGCGCGCCGAGGTTGAAGGCGGCCGCGGCCGCCGGTTGCTGGGCGGTCGCAGCGGCCCCTGGCAGGAGGGCCGCCAGCGCTGTCAACAGCAGCAATGTCGCCAGAAGACGAACGAAGCCGGCGCGTCGCGGCGCGCCGGCGGACATGAGGGAAAAGGGGTGGTTGGGATGCATGGGTGTGTCTCACTGTCGGCGACGGTTGGGCCGCCTGAATCGCCAGCGAGATGGTAGCGCAACAGCCGGCGGGCGGCCAGTTTGAGCGGCCTGGGCGGTCGCTTGGGGTGTGCCTGGCGGCCGGCTTGTGGCATAATCGCCGCGGCGCGTTGGCCCACCGCGGCCGGCGCGCACGGACATCCTGATGAGCGAATTTGCCGTCGAACTGCGCCGCGAATCGAATCGCCGCTCGCCCGGCCGTTGGGTTCTCTCCCACTTCAGCCGCCACGGCTGGCTGTTCCTGATCATGTTCATCGGCGCGTTCGGCAACGCTGCCCTGGCCGCGGTCATGCCCATCTTCATCGGCATCGCCTTCAACGCCGCCCTGGCCGACCCGCCCGATTTTGGGCGCATCACCGTCGCCGCCGTCGTCATCCTCGCCAGCCAGATCCTCCGCTCGGTGCTCCAGTTCGGCCGCAATTTCGCCAGTTCGGTCATCGCCGAGCGCGTCGAGCGCGATAGCCGGCAGGAATTGTACCTGAGCCTGTTGGGCAAGAGCATGACCTTCCATGACCTCCAGCCGGTCGGCGACACAATGGCGCGGGCGACCAACGACGTCCACGAACTGAACCTGATGATGATGCCCGGCGTCAATCTGGTCGTCGGCTCGGCCAACTTTCTGGTCATGCCGCTGATCCTGGCCCCGCGCTATGACATCCAGCTCATCGCCGCGCCGCTGTTCTTCATCGTCACCTACGTCCTGGCCCTGGCCCGCTACATGAACATCCTGTCGCGCATCGCCGACCGCGTGCGGCGCGCCTTCGGCGTCATGAATGCGCGCCTTGCTGAGGCGTTGGACGGCGTGGAGATGGTCAAGGGCAGCGCCCAGGAAGCGGGCGAGATCGCGCGCTTTGAGGACAACGCCCGCGAATATCGCCACGCGACCGTGGCCCAAGGGCGCGAGGAGGCCAAGTTCCTGCCGTTGCTGCTGCTGGGTATTACCCAGGCGATGGGCTTCACGCATGCGCTACTACTTCTCCATGCCGGCCGTATTCAGGTGGGCGACGTCGTCGCCTACGTCGGCCTGCTGGCTCTCTTCGGCTTTCCGACCAACATCTCATTGATGGCCTATTCGCGCGTCTCGCTGGGCTTTGCCAGCGCGCGGCGCATCCTCGACCTGGTCACCCGCGAGACGACGCTGGACGAGAATCCGGAGGGCTACGCCGAACCCATCACCGGCGACATCACCTTTGACGGCGTGTCCTTCGGCTACGTGCCCGACGTGGACGTGCTGCGTGACATCCACTTCACCGTCCGCGCCGGGCAGACCGTGGCCATCGTCGGCCAGACCGGGGCCGGGAAGAGCACTCTGACCAAGCTCATCAACCGCACCTACGACGCCCGCGCGGGGCGCGTGTTGGTCGATGGGGTCGATGTGCGCGACTGGAGCCTGGCCGCGCTGCGGCGGCAAATCTCCATCATCGAACAGGACATCTTCCTCTTCTCGCGTACCATCGCCGAGAACATCGCCTTTGGCGCGCCGGAGGCCACGGCCGAGGAGATCGAGGCCGCCGCTCGCGCCGCCCAGGCCCATGACTTCATCATTGGCTTCGCTGACGGCTACCAGACCGTCGTCGGCGGGCGCGGCGTCACCCTGTCGGGCGGCCAGCGGCAGCGCATCGCTCTGGCCCGCGCCTTCCTGACTCAGCCGCGCATCCTTATCCTCGACGACTCCACCAGCGCCGTTGACAGCGCCACCGAGGACCAGATTCAGCGGGCCATCCAGCACGCCGCCCAGAACCGCACGACCTTCCTGATCACCCATCGCCTGTCCCAGATCCGCTGGGCTGACCTGGTGCTGGTGATGCGCCAGGGGCGGCTGGAGGCGGCCGGCGACCACGCCACGCTGATGGCCACCTCGCCCGCCTACCGGCGCATCTTCGACCAGTACGAGGCGTTGGAGGACTAGGCGCGATGGGGCCGCTGGTCTACTACTGTCGTTGGCGGGGCGTCCAATTGCGCCTGCGCGGACGCGACGAGCACGCCGTCTGGGGCCAACTCGTCGAGCGCGGGCGCGAGGATGGCGAGGAGCGCGCCGAATCCTTCCGCTTCGACCTGCACACGTGGGAGCTGTGGCTGGGCGATCCGCCCGGCCGGCGGCTGCAACTGGATGAGCTGGGCGTAGTGGAGAGCGAGGAACCCGCGCCGGATGTTAGCTCCAGTGCTGACGACTAGCCTCAAAGACGTTGGGCAGATTCTTCAGGCGCGTCAACAGGTGGCTGAGCTGGGTCAGGTCTTTGACCTCGGCGATCATGTAGAGCGTGGTCACGCTGTCCTTGGTGACCATCTTGGTCTTGGGTACGTTGACCGACTCGCCGCGCAACAGGTTAACGATGTCCTCGATCAGGCCGCTGCGTTGCACCGCCTTCACGACGACCGAGACGGGATGCGTCTCCGCCGCGACGCCCCATTCGACCTCGATGAGCCGCTCGCGGTCGGTGATGGCCGCCACCTGCTTGCAGTCGCGGGCGTGGATGGTGACGCCCTGGCCGCGGGTGATGTAGCCGACGATCGGTTCGGGGGCCACAGGCGAACAGCAGCGCGCCAGGCGCGTGTACAGGCCGCCGACGCCGCGCACGGTCAGGCCGCCCTTGGGCTTGTCGCTCGGCGGCTGCAAGAGGGCGCGCAGATCGGCATGTTCGTCGGCGTTTAGAGCTTCCTTCGCCTGCTTGCGCCGGTTCTCGTTTTGCAGGGCAGTAATTGCCCCGATGATGCGCTTCGAATTGATGTCGCCAAAACCAATTTGGCAAAGGCAATCCTCGACACTGCCGACCTTCAACGCCCCGGCGATATCCTCAACGGTGTAGACGTCGTGCAGGAACAGTTGCCGCAGTTCTCGTTCGATCACCTCGCGCCCCTGCTGGATATTCTGTTCGCGCTCCTGTTGGCGGAACCAGTGGCGGATCTTGCTGCGCGTGCGGGCGCTGCCGGTGTAGCCCAATGAGGGGTTCATCCAGTCGCGGTTGGGGCCGCCGCGCTTGGGGCTATCGCGTTTGGCGGCGATGATCTCGACTCTGTCGCCCGACTTGAGCTTATAGTCCAGGCTGACCGGCTTGCCGTTGACGCGCGCGCCGCGGCAGCGATGGCCCAACTCGGTGTGAATCTGGTAGGCGAAGTCGATCGGCGTGGCTCCGGCGGGCAGGTCGATGACGTCGTCATTGGGCGTGAAGACGTGGACGCGCTCTTCCAGCTTGGAAATGTCCAGCAGGGGTGCGCTGTCGGGGTCTTCCTCCACTTCCTGCAACGTCGCCAGTAGCTCGCGCAGGTTCTGGATGCGCTTCTGGGCCGACGAGGTGACCTTCGCGCCCTGCTCTTTGTAGGCCCAGTGGGCGGCGATGCCGTGCTCGGCCTCTTCGTGCATGCGCTGGGTGCGGATCTGCACCTCCAGCTTCTGGCCGGTCTCGGCGTCGATGACGGCTGTGTGCAGCGACATGTAGCCGTTGGCCTTGGGCGAGCCGATGTAGTCGTCGAACTCGCCGCGGATGGGCTGCCACAGGCTGTGGACAGCGCCCAGGGCCTGGTAGCACAACGCCTGGTCAACGTCGGCGCGGGCCTTGCTGCCCAGGGCACTGTAGGCCTCCTTGTCCGGCGGCTCCAGGATGACCCGCAGGGCCTGCACGTCATGGATCTGGTCGAAAGTCAGCTCCTTGCGGGCCATCTTGCGGTAGATGGAGTAGGTGTGCTTGGGTCGCCCGGTGACAATCGCCTTCAGGCCCAGGCTGTCCAACCGCCGCCGCAGTCGCGCCGCGGCTTTGTTGATCTTAACGGCGCGGATGTCGCGGCCGTCATCCAGGCGGCGGGCGATCTCGCGGTACTTCTCCGGCTCCAGATAGCGGAAGGCCAGGTCTTCCAACTGCCACTTCAGATGCCAGATGCCCAGCCGGTTGGCGATGGGGGCGTAGATGTGGAGGGCGTCGAAGGCAATGCGGCACTGGCCGTCGCGGTCGAGGTTGGCGGCGCGGCGCAGGTCTTGCAGGCAATCGACCATGCGAATAAGGATGATGCGGATGTCGCCCTCGATGATCGACAGCAGGGCGCGGCGAACGACCTCCAGGGTGCGGCGGTCCTGAGTGGCGTCGAGGCTGAGTTGATCGGCGGGGCGGCCGCGACTGGCTCGCTGCGCATAGCTATCTAGCGTGTTGACGCTCTTGACCAGCCCGGCCACGGTCTCGCCGAACTCAGTCCGTAACGTGACCTCAGTCACGCCGGTGTGGGGCAACAGGACGTCGTGCAGCAGGGCGGCGGCGATGGTGTCGGTGTCGTCGATCCCCAGTTCGCCCAGCCCGGCAGCGACGGCGCGGGCGTGGTCCAGGTAGGTGTCGCCCGACGGCCGGGCGCGGTCGCCGTGGGCCTTTTCGACCAACGCCAACGCCCGGCCCAACCGTGCCGCGTCTGTCTCGGTTGTCTGGCCCGCGGGCCGGCCTTTGGGCAGGCTCTCGCGGGCGTCTTGTGTCGCCTGAATCATGGGTTGTTCCGCGGGGCGCGTCTGGACGCGGCCGCTCATGGGCCGCTGCCCGCCGAAGAGAGACGCGCTTAGACGAACACGCCGAAGGTTGGCCCCGTCCGCTCCAACGGGGCGCTTTGGTCAGTGGATCGGCCGCGCCTATGCGCCCGGAGTCGAAGCGCCGGCGGCAGACTGACTGGCATCATGGCTGATGTCTTCGGCGGCGTCGCGGCCGGCGTCGAGGACGATGCGGGCCTGTTCGGTGGCCTGGTCGGCGAAGGTCTGGGCGCGGGTGCGGGTGTCGGAAATGACGGCATTGGCCCGGTCGCGGTATTCGCGGCTGTAGGTGTCAGCCGCCTGGCGAACCTGCTCGAAGCGCTCGCCGCCCGCCTGGCGGATGTCGTTGCTGAAGTGCGTGATCTGATCGCGGGTCGCCTGGCCCGATTGGGGCGCGAGGATGATGGCGGTAGCCGCGCCCACCAGCGAGCCGATTACAAAACCGGCCAAGAAGGCGCCAAGATCGCTGTCGTTGTCGCTCATTTCATGTCTCCTGAAGTCGCTATCTGCGCCGAGGGTTGCCGAAAAGCGTGGCCACGCCTCGCCGGAGGCCGGCGACGTAGCTGCTGGCCGCGGTCATGGGGCGCACGACGTTTTCACTCATGAAGACCGTCGTGCCCCGGATGGTGCCCAGGGTCTCGTTGGTCTTCAACAGAATCGGTTTCAACTCGAACTCGAGCATGTTGACCAGGCGGATCACGGCGATGAGCAAGAGGGTCAGCACGATGCCGGACAGGCAGGACATCAGCCCCAGGGCGATGATGAAGATGTCGCGCACAACCAGGATGGTGTCGGCGTAGTTGTTGGCCAGATAGACCATCAGGACGATAAACGCGACGGAAATCACCAGAGTGACGACCACCCCGGCAATCACCCAGCCGATCGGAATGAGCGGCTCTTTGCGTTCGTCCGGCTGTGTTGTGACCGGTAGTTGCATATTGCTCATCGCATGAACCCCAACTCAATAGTATAGCATGGTTCGGCCGTTGCGTCTCATTCTCGCGGCGATTCCTGTCCGGCTAGCCAACGCGCGCCCAGCAACAGCAGCCACGCGCCGACGCTGGCGCTCAGCAGATGGACCTTGCCCACCTTGAACCACTCCAGGTTAAGAAAGTCGCCCACCAACTGGCCGATGATGAAGCCCACCCAGGCCGCGGCCAGATAGAGCAGAATGCGCCGCACAGAGCCGCCGTAGATGAGGTGGAAGATGGCCCCATAGGCGCTGGCCAGCAGGAAGCCGAGCACCAGACCGGAAGCCGAGCCGGGGACGCTGATCACGATACGTTCTCTCCGATGGCGACGACGGTCGCCGGTTGCGACCACGTTTCCCCGGCGATCAGCCCACCGCCGAGGCAGACGTCGCCGTCGTAGAAGACGATGGCCTGGCCGGGCGTGACGCCATAGGCCGGCTCGGCCAGTTGCACCGTCGCCGTGCCGTCCTCTCCCGGCGCGATGGTCGCGGCCAGGGGCGCGGCCTTGTAGCGAATCTTGACCGCGGCGGCGATGGGCGCGGTGGGCGGCGCGCCGACCCAGCTTACGGTGCGGGCGGTCAGCTGGTGGCGGCCAAGGGCGGCGTGCGGCCCGACGATAAGGGCGTTGCGCGCCGCGTCCTTGCCGACGACGTAGAGCGGCTCCGGCGCGGCAATGCCCAGGCCCTTGCGCTGGCCGATGGTGTAATCGACCAGGCCACCGTGCCGGCCGACGGCGCGGCCGTCCACGTTGATGATGTCGCCGGGGCGCGAGATGCCCTCGCTGTGGCGGCGCAGGAAGCCGCGATAGTCGCCGTCCTTCAGGAAGCAGAGGTCCTGGCTGTCGTGCTTGTTGGCCACGGGTAGATTGTGGGCGCGGGCCAGGTCGCGCACCTGGGCCTTGGTGTATTCGCCGATGGGGAAGAACACGCGGGCCAGGTGCGTCTGGCCGAGCATGTGCAGGACGTAGGACTGGTCCTTGTCGCCGTCGAGGCCGCGCAACAGGCGGTAGCCGCCGGCGTCGTGGCGCACGCGGGCGTAGTGGCCCGTCGCCAGGTAGTCGGCCCCCAGCGCCAGCGCCCGCTCCAGCAGGTAGGTGAAGCGAATCTGGCGGTTGCACTCAATGCAGGGGTTGGGCGTGCGCCCGGCGGCGTGCTCGTCCAGGAAGAACTGGACGATGGCGCGGCGGAAGTGGTCGCGCACGTCGATGACGTAGAAGGGGATGCCCAGGCGATCGGCCACGCGGCGGGCGTCGGTCATCTGGTCGGGCGTGCAGCAACGGTTGGCCGGAGCGGCGGCGCCCTCGGCCGGCTCGCTCCACAGGCGCATCATGAGGCCCGTGACCTCATAGCCGGCATCGACCAGCAGCGCCGCGGCCACAGAGCTATCGACGCCGCCGCTCATGGCGACGACGACGCGCGGCCGGCTGCCCGTCAGGGGCGCGGGGGCGACAGCGACGTCGGGCAGGGCGCAGAGGGGGGCGTCCATCGGCGTGGCCTGTTCAGACATGGCCCTCTCAGGCGTGGGCGACGGCAAAGCGCTCCTCGATGGCGTCCAGCCGGGCGACGATGGCCGGCAGGGCGGTGACGACGGCGTCGATGTCGGCGTCGCTGTTCTGGCGGCCGAGTGTCAGCCGCAATCCGCCCAGCGTCCACTCCGGGCCGAGGCCGAGCGCTTCGAGGATGGCCGACGGCTTGGGATCGCCGCTGGCGCAGGCCGAGCCGCTGCTGGCGGCGATGCCGGCCTGGTCGAGGTGCATCAGCAGGTCGTTGCCGCTCAGGCCGCGCATGGCGAAGCTGGCATGGTGGGGCAGCCGCGCGGTCGGGTGGCCGGTGACGAGGCAACGGCCGGGCAAAGCCGCCGGCAACTCGCTCAGCAGCCGGTCACGCAGCCGCCGCACGTGGGCCAGGCGCTCGTCCAGTTCGGTCATGGCCAGGCGGAAGGCCTCGGCCGCGCCGACGACGAGGGGGACGTTGGTTGTGCCCGCGCGCAGGCCGCCCTCGTGCCCGCCGCCGGTCAGCGTCGGCAGCAGTTCCACGCCGGGGCGCACGACCAGCACGCCGACGCCCTTCGGCCCGTAGAACTTGTGCGGGCCGATGGACATCAGGTCAACCGGCTCGGCGGCCAGATTCCAGCGGCGCGTCGCCGCCAGCTGCACGGCGTCGCTGTGGAAGACGATGCCGCGCTCGCGGGCCAGCGCGCCGATCTCCATCCAGGGCTGGATCGCGCCGATCTCGTTGTTGGCGGCCATGACGCTGATGAGCGCCGTCTCCGAGCGGATGGCCGCGGCGACATCCTCCGGGCGAACGCGGCCAGAGGTGTCTACGGGCAGGACGGTCAGCTCGAAGCCGAAGTGATCGCGCAGTTGCCGCGCGGTGGCCAGCACGGCGCTGTGCTCGATGGCGGTGGTGATCAGGTGGTGGCCGCGGCCGGCTTCGCGGGCGGCGAACAATGCCCCGCGCAGGGCCAGGTTGTTGCTCTCCGAGCCGCAGGCGGTGAAGACAACGGCCGCCGGCTCAACCCCCAGCAGCTCGGCGAACGTCTCGCGGGCCGTCTCGACTGCGCGGGCGGCGACGGCCCCGCTGCGGTGGTGAGACGACGGATTGCCGTAGTGCTCGCCCCAGTAGGGGGCCATAGCCTCGACGACTGCGGGGTGAACCGGCGTCGTCGCGCCGTGGTCGAGGTAAATCGGGTTGGGTTGGAGTCCTCTAGTCATGATCACATCTGCGCCACGGGCAGACGAATGGTGAACGTCGTGCCCTTGCCCAAAACGCTTTGGACGGCAATCTGCCCATTATAGTTGCGCAGGTTCTCCTTGACCATGTAGAGGCCCAAACCGGTGCCGGCGATGCCGCGTTCGACGGCCGTCTGGGTGCGGTAGAAGCGCTTGAAGAGGTTATTCATGGCCTCGGCCGGGATGCCGATGCCCTCGTCGCTGACTTCGATGACCACCGCGCCGTTCTCGCGCCGGGCGGACACCTGAATGCTGCCCGACGGCGTGAACTTGATGGCGTTGTCGACCAGGTTCTTGAGTACCATGTCATAGACATCCTGATTGCCCAGCACCGGCGGCAGGTCGTTCTCGATGTGTTGCCGGAAGAGCAGCCCTTTCTGGACGGCGCGCTCGGCCAGCGGCGGCAGCGTCTCGTCGAAGAGGGAATTGAGCCACACCGGCTCGGCGCTGCGCTGCATCTCGCGCGCCTCCAGCTTGGCCAGGTCGAGCATCTGGCGCACCATACGCTGGAGGCGGTCGCTCTCCCGTTCGATGACCCCCAGAAAGCGCTCGGCCCGTTCGGCCTGCGCCCGGCCTTCGCGTAGCAAGCGGGAATAGATGAGGATGGTCGCCAGGGGCGTGCGCAACTCGTGGATGATGCCGTGGAAGAGGTCATCGCGCATGCGCTCGACCTCGCGAATCTGCGTCAGGTCGCTGAAGACGAGGATGGCTTCCTGGGCCGCGCCCGTTTCGTCGTCCACCGGTGCGCCGCTGATGAGAACGGGCAGGACGCGGCCGTCGTCACGGTCGATGTCGGTGGCCAACTGTACCGTATCCTCTGCGCCGGTCAGCAGCTGGTTGACCAGCTTCTGGATGTCGCCCTGGCGGGCGTGGACGCGCTCGTGGAGCATCTCGCCGACGACGCTCTCGCTGTTGCTGTAGAGCATGGAGGCGAACGCGCCGTTGACGCGGGTAATGATGGCCTCGCGGTTGACCGTCACCAGGCCGTCGGACATACTGGCGAAGAGCGTCTCGATGCGGCGCTTTTCGGCCAGCACGTCGGCGTGGAGGTTGGCGTTTTCGATGGCCGCGGCCAGCGGCCCACCCAGCGCCTGCATCAGTTGCAGGTCGTGGTCGCTGAAGCGGCCGAACTGACGATTGATGGCTTCCAGGATACCGATAGTGCGCTCATCGACTTGCAGCGGGATGCAGATCATCGAGTGGGTGCGGAAGCCAGAGCGCGTGTCCACGCCGGAGAAGAAGCGTTGGTCGGCATAGGCGTCGGTGATGATGACCGGTTCCTTGTGCTCGGCCACCCACCCGGCAATGCCCTGGCCGCGCCTGAGCCGCACCGGCGGCAACTGCTTGAACATCGGGCCGAAGAGGCGCTGCACGAAGAGGATGTCGCCCGTCACCGGCTCGATCAGGCCAATCGACAGCGTCTCGACGTTGAGCGTCTGGCGGATGGGGCCGGTCAACAACTCGTAGATCTGCTGGATATTGAGCGTGGAACTGAGCGCCCGGCTGATGTCGCTGATGACGGCGAATTCAACCGTGCGCCGGTCGACTTCCTGCCGCAGGGCGGCGCGGTCGAGGAAGACGCACATCAGGTTAGCCAGTTCGCGCAGCAATGGCCCCCAGTCGGCCGGCCCCTCCGGGTCGAGCAGGGTGAGCAGGGCGGGCGGGAAGGCGCTGTAGAGGCGTTGCTCGCGCGGCAGGGGGGCGGCCAGCAAGCGGCGCTTGACCAGCAGCCAGATTTGCCCGCCGATGATTTCGGCCGCCGGCCGCTCCAGCTTGTCAATCGGTGTCGGCTCGTTCAGAGCGACCAATGACTCCAGCCCGGCCTCGTCGATCAGCCAGCGCATCTGCGTTGCCCGTCCCGATGGCTCGGTCAGCCAGACATCGTAGCACTTGGCCTGGCTGTCGGCCACGGCCACCAGGGCGCGGGTGCGGGTGTAACGGGCAGCGTGATAGGCGAAGGTGGCGCAGACGAAGTGAACGTCGAAAACGTCGCGCAGATCGGCGAGGATGTCTCGCCAGAGAGGAGCCAGCTCGTCCGTTGACCGCGGCGCGTCGCTCATAAGGCGGCAGTGTAACGCCGCCGTCCCGGTGAGGCAAGCGATCCCGTCCGGCCCGTAGCACAGCCTGTTAGGCTGTGGCCGGCGAAGACAGCCTAACAGGCTGTGCTACGGGCGGCGTTCGCTTGCCGAGCGTGGCCACTTTCAGTATAGTTAACGCTTACCGCACCCGCTATTCAGCGAGCTTACCAACCAAGGAGAATCACAATGGACTACATTGAATCAGTGCTCGCCCGCGAGGTTCTTGATTCGCGCGGCAACCCCACTGTCGAAGTTGAAGTTACTCTGTACGATGGCGCCAAGGGCCGGGCTATGGTTCCCTCCGGCGCGTCCACCGGCGTCCATGAGGCGTGGGAGAAGCGCGACGGCGACAAGAAGCGCTACGGCGGCAAGGGCGTCCTCGGCGCGGTGGAAGCGGTCAACGAAGAGATCGCCGACGCCATTGTCGGCTGGACGGCCACCGACCAGATCGGCATCGATCAGGCTATGATCGAGTTGGACGGCACGGAGAACAAGAAGCGGCTCGGCGCGAACGCCATCCTGGGCGTCTCGCTGGCCGTGGCCCACGCCGCGGCCAATAGCCAGGACTTGCCGTTGTACCGCTACCTCGGCGGCGTCGGCGGTCGGACGCTGCCCGTGCCCATGATGAACATCATGAACGGTGGCAAGCACGCCGCGGGGGCGACGGACATGCAGGAGTTCATGGTCATGCCCGTCGGCGCGACCTCCTACCACGAGGGCCTGCGCTGGGGCGTGGAGATTTACCAGAGCCTCAAGAAGGTGCTGAGCAAGAAGGGTTATGCCACAACCGTCGGCGACGAGGGCGGCTTCGCCCCGGCCGTCTCGGCCAACAGCGAGGCGCTCGACCTGATCCTGACGGCCATCCGCGAGGCCGGCTATACGCCCGGCGATCAGGTCATGCTGGCCATGGACCCGGCGATGACCGAGCTTTACGAGGACGGCAAGTATCACCTCAAGGTCGAGGGTAAGTCGCTGACCGGCCGCGAGATGGTCGATTTCTGGGAGTCGTGGATCGACAAGTACCCGATCATCTCCCTCGAAGACGGCCTGGCCGAGGACGACTGGGACAACTGGGCGCTGCTGGTCGAACGCCTGGGGGATCGCCTGCAGATCGTCGGCGACGACCTGCTGGTGACCAACGTCAAGCGCATCGAGCAGGCGCTGGAGCGCAAGGCGGCCAACAGCCTGCTGTGCAAGGTCAACCAGATCGGCACACTGTCCGAGGCCATCGAGTCGGTCAACCTGGTGCAGCGCAACGGCTGGACGGCTGTGGCCTCCCACCGCAGCGGCGAGACCGAAGACGCGACCATCGCCGACCTGGCCGTGGCCCTCAACGCCGGCCAGATCAAGACCGGCGCTCCGGCCCGCAGCGACCGCATCGCTAAGTACAACCAGCTTCTGCGCATCGAGGAAGACCTGGGCGACGCGGCTATCTATCCGGGCATGAAGGCGTTCTCGAATCTGCGTCGCTAGGAGCGACGGCGGCGAGGGGCCTGTGATGATTGCGGCGCGGCCGCAAGGAGAAGCGATTGGATGACACACGCATGGGAACTGGCCATGTTGGACGATGACGACGATGACGACTTCCCGCCGGACATCGAACCGGATGAGGAGCCGGACGAGGAAGACGGCGACAAACCGGCCGACAAGCGCAACGGCTTTGGCTCGATGGAAGAGAAGCTGCTGAAGAATCGCACCATCCTGATCTATGGCGAGATCAATATGGATCTGGCCATGGACATCACCAAGCGGCTGCTCATCCTCGACGCCGAGTCGCAGGACGAAATTCGCATCTTCATCAACTCGCCGGGCGGGCACGTCGAATCGGGCGATACGATTTTCGACATGATTCGCTTCGTGAAATCGCCGGTGAAGGTCATCGGCACGGGCTGGGTGGCCAGCGCCGGGGCGCTGATCTTCGCCGCGGCCGACCGCAAGAATCGCTTCAGCCTGCCCAACACGCGCTTCCTGCTGCATCAGCCGGCCGGTGGGGCCAGCGGCCAGGCGGCCGACATCGCCATCGAGGCGCAGGAGATCATCAAGATGCGCCGCCGCCTTAACGAGACTTTCGCCCGTCAGACCGGCCAGCCCATCGAGAAGGTGGAGGAAGACACCGACCGCAACTTCTGGATGTCGGCCGAGCAGGCCCGCGATTACGGTCTCGTGGGCCAGATCATCAACTCCATCAACGAGCTTTAGTCTCGTCCGCGGATGACTTCGGGCGACAGGGGCCGGCCCGCCGGCCC
>JAIBAS010000581.1 GCA_019695075.1 Promineifilum sp.
GCGGCCAGGCCCAGGTTGCGCGCCCGCGCGGCGCAGACCGGCGCGCCGGTGTCGATGAAGCGCATAACCCCTCCCCCTGGCCTGCTCCCGGAGGGCGGGGGAAGGGCGCTCAGC
Source organism: Promineifilum sp. (assembly GCA_019695075.1). Lineage (GTDB taxonomy): Bacteria > Chloroflexota > Anaerolineae > Promineifilales > Promineifilaceae > Promineifilum. The sequence continues at coordinate 115 of JAIBAS010000581.1, forward strand.
GCGCCGGCCTCGTCCCGGCCGACGACGATGACTTCGTCCGGCAGTTCCGTGCCCGCGGCGACGGCTCGCAACGCCCGGCCCAGCGTCGGCGCGTTCAGGCTGGGGATGATGACCGAGGCGCTCACGTCACCACACCCGGCCCAGCAGCCCTTTCAGATAGGCCGATTCGGGGAACGACAGTAGCACGGGGTGGTCGGCGGCCTGCCCCAGGGGTTGCACGATCTGCACGTCCCGCCCGGCATCGACGGCCGCGCCAAAGACGACCTTTTGGAAAAGATCGGCCGAGACCAGCCCGGAACAGGAGAACGTCGCCAGCAGCCCGCCCGGCCGCAGCAGCCGCAGCGCCAGCCAGTTGAGGTCCTTGTAGCCGCGGCAGGCGCGCTCGACCTGCCCCTGGTTGTGGGCGAACTTGGGCGGGTCGAGGACGACGACATCGAACTGCCGGCCCGTCTCGCGATAGTAGCGCAGCACCTCGAAGGCGTCGCCGGCGATCAGTTCGTCGTCGGGCCGGTCGAAGCCGTTGAGGGCCATGTTGCGCTCGGCTGCCTCCAGCGCCGGCGCGGAGCTATCGACCTGGGTGATGCGCGCCGCCCCGGCCGCGGCGGCATAGACGCCGAACGCGCCGGTATAGGCGAAGACGTTCAGCACCTCGCGCCCGGCCAGCAGCACCGGCCGGCCGACGGCGGCGCGGTTGTCGCGCTGGTCGAGGTAGAAGCCCGTTTTATGTCCGCGCCAGACATCAACGAGGAAGGCGTGGCCGTTCTCGTGGATGGTCATCTCCGGCGGCGGGGGCTGGCCGTGGCGCGGCTCGACCAGCAGCCGCAGCCCCTCCTTACCGCGCACGTCCACGTCCGACCGCTCCAGAATGCCCGCCGGCCGCAGTAGCCCCGCCAGTTGCTCCGCCAGCATCGTCTTGCGCCGGTCGATGCCCAGCGTCAGGCATTGCATGACCAGCGTGTCGCCGTAGCGATCGACGACGAGGCCGGGCAGGCCGTCGGACTCGGCGTTGACGAGGCGGTAGGCGGTGGTGGGGGAGGCAGGAGCGGGGGAGCGGGGGAGCAGGGGTGCAGGGGAGATAAGAGCGTCGTCGGCGGAGAGGCCGAGGGCGGCGCGGGCGGCAATGGCGCGCTCCAGGCGGCGGCCCCAGAAGGCGTCGTCGATTGGCTCGGCCGGGTCCCAGGAGAGAATCCGGGCGACGATCTGCGACCTGGGGTTGAAGGTCGCCGTGGCCAGGGCGTGGCCGTGCTCGTCGGTGATGGCGACCAGGTCGCCCGGCTGCGGGTCGCCGTGCAGACGGCCGACCGCGCCGGAGAAGACCCACGGATGATGGTTGTGAACCGGCTTATCGCGGCCCGGCTTGAGTTGGAGGCTGGCGGTTGGCGTTTGCATGGGGAAGTGGATAGTGGACAGTAGGTCAGTGGTCAGTAGGTCAGTGGGTCAGTAGGTCAGTGGGTCAAGTGGTCTGGTCGGTCGTCTGTGGTCTGTGGTCTGTCGTCTATCGTCTGTCGTCGGCGGTCGGCGGTCGGCGGTCGGCGGTCAGCGGTCAGCGGTCAGCGGTCCGCAGGCAACGTCGCCGCCGCCGCCGCCCGCGGCCGCGCCGGCCAGAGTTGCGAGACGAGGATGCCGGCCAGCATCAGGGCGCAGCCGAGGAGGGCGCGGGCGGTCAGTTGTTCGCCCAACAGCAGCCAGCCGCCCAGCACGGCAAAGACGGACTCCATGCTCATCAGGATGGCCGCATCGGCCGGCGGGGCGTGGCGCTGGCCGACGACTTGCAACGTGTAGCCGATGCCGACGGAGCAGACGCCGGTGTAGAGAATGGCCGGCGCGGCGGCGCGCAGCCCGGCCAGCGTTGTCGTTTCCAACACCAGCGCGGCCAGCCCGCTGAGCGCGGCGCAGACCATGAACTGGGTGAAGGCGAGTTTGATGGGATCGTGGCCGGGCGAAAAATGGCCCAGCAGAAGCATATGCACGGCCCACACGAACGCGCCCAGGAGCACCAGAAAGTCGCCCAGGCCCATGCGAAATGCGCCCTGCATGGTCAGGAAGTACAGCCCGACCGCGGCCAGCAGCGCCCCGGCCCACGTCGCCGCCGGCGCGCGCCGCCCCAACGCCAGCCCCAGCAGGGGCACGATGACCACGTAGAGGCTGGTGATGAAGCCGCCCTTGCCGGCCGTCGTGCGCGCCACGCCGAGCTGTTGCAGCGTTGCCCCGGCGAACAGGGCCACGCCGACGAGGATGCCGGCCAGGTGGCGGCGGCTCAGCCGCCGTCGTTCGCTCGGCGGCGGTTGCCGACCGGCGGCCAACGCCGCTGGACGACGCTTGCGCTCGCCCGCCACGATGATCGGCAGGAGCACCAGCCCGCCGATGAAGAAGCGGATCGACGTGAAGGCCATCGACCCGATGTGTTCCACGCCGGTGCGCTGGGCCACGAAGGCAAAGCCCCAGATGAAGGCGGCCAGCAACAGCAGCAGGTCGGAACGCAGGCGCAACGGGTCGGAATGCATAGGCCCAATTGTAGCCGCTCCGGCGCGGTCGGGTTAGGGCTGCGCCTGAAAGCGGCTGATGAGCGCCGCGTTGACCGCCGCCGCGGCCTCGTGCTGGAGCCAGTGAGTGTTGTCCGGGAAGGCCAGCAGCTCGCCATCATCGCACAGGGCGGCGCTCTCCTCGGCCATGACGGCGCGCAGGGCGAAGTCCTGCATGCCCCACAGGACGGTCGTGGGCACGACGACGCGCGGCGAGGGCACGTCGGCCGGCGGACGCCGCACCAGGGCGCGATACCAGTTGAGCATCGTCGTCATGGCCCGCGGACGCGACCAGGCCCGGCGGTATTCCTCCAGATCGGCGTCGCTGAACGTGCCGGGCAGGCTGGTCTCTCGCAACGTGCGCGCCAGCGGCTGCCAGTCGTTGGCCCCCATCAGCAGTTCCGGCAGTCCCGGCAACTGGAAGAAGAAGGCGTAGAGGCTGCGCGACATCTGCGCCGGGTCGGTGGTGACGTGCCGGCGCATGACCGCGGGGTGGGGGACGTTGAGGATGGCCAGCCGCTGCACCCGGTGCGGGGCGATCAGCGCCACCCACCAGGCGACCATCGCCCCCCAGTCGTGGCCGACCAGGTAGACGCGCTCCCGGCCGCTGGCGTCGATCAGGCCCAGGGCGTCGTTGGCCAGCGCGTCGAGCGAGTAGGCCGACAACGCGCGCGGTCGGTCGCTGAGGTTATAGCCGCGCTGGTCGGGGGCCAGGACGCGAAAGCCGGCCGCGGCCAGCGCCGGAATCTGCCGCCGCCAGCCATACCAGAACTCCGGGAAGCCGTGGAGCAACAGGACGACCGGGCCATCCTCCGGGCCGTCGAGCACGGTGTGGAGGGTGATGCCGTTGGTGGGGATGAGGCGGTGGAGCATGGGATTTAGTGGACAGTGGTCAGTAGGTCAGTAGGTCAGTGGTCTGTCGTCGGCGGTCGGCGGTCGTCTGTCGGCGGTCGTCTGTCGGCGGTCAGATTTCGCGGTGTCCCTGCCCGCTCTCCGGCCGGGCCGTCAGCAGGTCGAGGGCATGGGGCAGGACGGGCAGGAGCACATCGAGGTTCTCGCGCACGGCCCTGGGGTTGCCGGGCAGGTTGATGATCAGTGTCTGGCCGCGCAGCCCGGCCACGCCGCGCGACAGCATGGCGTGGCGAGTCACGCGCAGGCTCTCGGCCCGCAG
>JAIBAS010000242.1 GCA_019695075.1 Promineifilum sp.
AATCGCACTCTTGCGCCGGTTGACGCAAGAGTGCGATTCGGAGAATCGCGCCACAGGGCGAAGGCGATTCGGAGAATCGCGCCACAGGGCGGTCGACGACCGGCCCGAAAGCGAGTACCATCCCGACCAATGATCCCTGCCAGCCCGCCAACGCACCCCTGACGCCTGTGCCCATGCCATTCACCCACCAACGCCCGCTCCTTGTTGCCCTACTCGCCCTGCTGATCGCTCTGGCGGCCTGCGCGGGCGCGACCGACGCGCCGCTCACGTTGCCGGTCACGCGCCGCCCGCCGACGCCCACGCCGCACGTCCTGACCCCACGCCCCCAAACGCCTACGCCGCGTGATACAGAGATACCAGAGGGCGACCCTGCCACGGTGACCTACGTCATTGACGGCGACACTATCGAGGTGGAATTGGACGGCCGCACCTACCGCCTGCGCTATATTGGCGTCGATACGCCGGAGCGCGAGGAGCCGTATTATCAGGAGGCGCGCGACTTCAACCGCGACCTGGTGGCCGACCAAACCGTCATCCTCGTGCGTGACGTCAGCGAGACCGACCAGTACGGCCGCCTGTTACGTTATGTCTACCTTGAGGACGGCACGTTCGTCAACGCGGCGATCATCGCCAGCGGCCTGGGCCGGCTGGTGACCTTTCCGCCCGACGTGGCCCAGACAGAGTACCTGAAAGGCTTGCAGGCCGAGGCCCGCGAGGCCGGCCAAGGCATGTGGGGCGACACAGCCACGGGGCCATGCGACTGCGACCGCAACCTCTACGACTGCCGCGACTTCGACACGCAAACCGAGGCGCAGACCTGCTTTGAGTACTGCCTCGACACGGCCGGGCGCGATGTCCACAACCTCGACGGCGGCGGCGATGGCCTCGTGTGCGAGTCCCTGCCCTGATCGCCATGCTGCTCTATCTCTTCGGCCTCCCAGCGGCGGGTAAAAACTACGTGGGCCAGGTCCTGGCCGACGCATTCGGCTACACCTTCTACGACGGCGACCTCGACCTGACCGAGGAACTGCGCGACGCCGTGCGCGAGGAGCGGCCGTTCACCGACGCCATGCGCGACCGCTTCTACGCCGTCCTCGTCGAGCGCATTGCGGCCCTGCGCCGCGAATGCGGCGACCTGGCTTTCTGTCAGGCGACGTTCAAGGAGCGCCACCGCGCGTCGGTGGCCGAGGCTTTCCCGGACGTGGTCTTTGTGCTGGTGGAGGCGGCTGAGGACGTTCGCCTGGCGCGGCTGGCGCGGGGCGGGAACCCGGTGACGGTCGATTACGCCCGGCAGATCGCCGCCTTCTTCGAACCGCCCCGCCATGCTCATTTCGTCATTCGCAATGAGGGCGGGCGAGCGGAGGTCGTGGCCCAGTTGGCGCGCTTGCTGGCCGATCTGGCTGTCGCCGGCTACGCCTAGGCCAGGCTGACGCGCTCGACGGCCGCCGGGTCGCCCCCGCCGAGGGCGCGCAGCAGATCGGCTGTGGCCAGAATGACGGTTGTTCCGCGCACGCCGGAGCCGAGCGACACCTCATCCTCACGGGCGACGCTCTCATCCAGCAGCACGCGCATCGGCCGGGGCAGGCCAAAAGGGGACACCGCGCCGATCTCGTAGCCGGTGATGGCGCGCACTTCTTCGGCCGGGGCGGTGGTCAGGCGCGAGCGACCCAGGTAGCGGCGCAGCGCTTTCCAGTCCACCTGCCGCGGCCCGGCCACCAGCACCATCGCGTACTCGTCCGCGCCCAGGCGAAAGAGGATGCTGCGGACGACTTGCTCCGGGCGCTGGCCGCGCTCCTGAGCGGCCAGCTCCAGCGAGAGGACGGGGCCGGGGTGTTGGAATTCGCGAAAGGGGATGCCGGCCGCGGCCAGGGCGCGGCCGACGGGCGTCTGGGCCTCACTCACCCGCGGCGGCCTCGACCAGCCCCTGGAAGAGGGAGAGCATCGGCGGGGCGACGTGGATGAGGTTCTCCGGGTGCCACTGGACGCCGATGGCGTAGCGCCGCCCCGGCGCTTCGACGGCCTCGACCAGTCCATCGGGCGCGTGGGCCACGGCCACCAGATCGGGGGCCAGGTCGCGCAGGCCCTGGTGGTGGAGGCTGTTGACGCGCACGTCTGTCTGGCCGAGGCAGCGGGCCAGAGTCGTGCCTTCGTTGACAACCACGTCGTGGGACAGGAAAGTGCGCGGGTATTCGCCCCAGTAGTCGTGCTTGATGGCCGAAGGCATCAGCCGCAGCACGTCCTCATAGAGCGAGCCGCCCAGGGCCACGTTGAGGATTTGATGGCCGCGGCAGATGGCCAGCAGCGGTTTGTCGCCGGCCACGGCCTCGCGGGCCAGGAACAGCTCGACGCGGTCGCGGTCGGCGTCGACGTCGAAGATGAAGCCGGGGTTGGTGCTGCCGTAGTGCTCGCCGGCGATGTCGCCGCCGCCCGTCAACAGTAAGCCATCCAGCCGGGCCAACAGCGTCCGCAGGCCGATCTCGTCCAGGCCCAACGGAATCATCACCGGCACGCCGCCGGCAGCGATGACCGCCTCGACGTACGACGGCATGAGCGCATAGAGCGCGACGGGGTTCGTCTGTGCTGCGGTCTTGCGGTAGGTCGTCAGGCCGATGAGCGGCCGCGACCGGGGCTGCTTGCCATTCATAGGCAGCGACACGGCCTACTTCTGGTCGAAGCCGCGCTTGCTGCGCAGGCGGGTGGCCTTGCCGGTGCGCTCGCGCAGGTAGTAGAGGCGCGCGCGGCGAACGTGGCTGTGGCTGTGGATTTCGATCTTCTCCAGGCGCGGCGAGTTGGCCAGGAAGGTACGCTCGACGCCGATGCCGTTGGAGGCGATGCGGCGCACGGTGAAGTTGGCGTTGTTGCCGGCGTTGCGCACGCGGATGATCGTGCCGCGCACCATCTGGACGCGCTCGTTCTTGTCGCCCACATTGATGCGCACGTAGACGGTCACGTTATCGCCGATCTGCACGGTGGGCAGGCTGGCCGCCTTCTCGTTGTCAAACGCTTTTAGCAGTAAGTCAGACATCTCACACTTCTCCAAATGGCCGGAAAAAACAACGGCCCGACTGGGACCGTCTCCTGCCCCCGGACAAACCGGGTATGATGATTGCGTAGTTAAGACCCGCAGGGCGGGCCGATTGAGAACTATACCACGGCGGGGCTGCTTTGGCAACGGCCATTTGCCGTTTTGTGTCCGGGACGTGACCGGCAGGCGTGCCGCCAGCACAACGCTACTCGATCAAACCGCTCTGCTTCGCGGACAGATGCTGGACGATCTTCTGAAGCTGGGCCAGCATGGCGACGTTATGCCAATGCCGGCCGGCTGGAAAGCGCCCGGCGCACGTGCGACACCCAGTCGGCCAGTTCGCTGGCCAGCAGGCCGGCGTCACCCCAGTAGTCGGCCGCCAGTTGCCCGGCCGCGCCGTGGAGGTAGCCGCCCAGCACAGCCGCGTCGTAGGGCGCAACGCCCTGGGCCAGCAGGCCGACGATGATGCCGCTCAGCACGTCGCCGCTGCCGCCGACGGCCAGCACGGGATTGGCAAAGGGCAACAGCGTCGCCCGCCCGTCGGGCGCGGCGATGACGGTATAGGCCCCCTTCAGCAAGACGACGTGCCCCCAGGCCGCGGCGCGGTCGCGAGCCAGCTCGACGCGATCCTCATCGCGCAGCGTCGGCAGCGGCCGGCCCACCAGCCGGGCCATCTCGCCCGGATGCGGCGTCAGAATGGTGTTGGCCGGCAGGCGGCCGGGCCAGTCGGGCATCTGCGCCAGCAGGTTCAGCCCATCGGCGTCGACGACCAGC
>JAIBAS010000140.1 GCA_019695075.1 Promineifilum sp.
CGTCCAGCCGGGCAAGATCGAGCGCGTGCTGGGCAATCTCATCGGCAACGCCCTGCGCCACACGCCGCCGGGCGGGCAAGTGACGCTGGCGGCCGGGGAGACGGCCGAGGGCGTGGTTTTCCGCGTCGAGGACAGCGGCCCCGGCTTCAGCGCCGCCGACCTGGCCTATGGCTTCGAGCAGTTCTATCGTGGCGAAGAGGCGCGCACGCGGGCCACGGGCGGCGCAGGGCTGGGCCTGGCCATCGCCCGCGGCATCGTCCAGGCCCACGGCGGGCGCATCTGGGCCGAGAACCGGGCCGAGGGCGGCGCGCGAGTCAGCTTCCTGCTGCCGCGCGCGGACAGCGCTAACTAGAAACTAACGCGCCCCGGCTATACTCCAATGTGGTTTGTCAGAACGGGCGACAGCAGCTAGAATCACCGGCTGACAAGGAGCGCCCGAAGGCGACCGAGGTTACGACAGATGCCATTGTATACTTACCGATGCAACGAGAACGGTCACGAGTTCCAGGTGCGGCAGCGCATGGTGGATGACCCGCTGACCGAGTGTCCGGTGTGCGGCGGGCCGGTGCGTCGCGTGGTCAGTTCTGTGGGCGTGGTCTTCAAGGGCAGCGGCTTCTACGTGACCGACAACCGCACCAGCAGCGTCAACGGCAAGGGCAGCAAGCCCAAGAACAAGGACGCCAAGGAAGGCGGCGCGGCCGAGTCGTCGTCCGGCAGCGCTTCGACACCCAGCACGCCGGCCGCCCCGACTGAGTAAGCCTCCGCCTAAATCTGAAAGCCGCGCGTGCCGGCGATGACCTTCTGGCTGTAGTCCTGCACGAACCCCCGTAGCTTCTCCGTCAGCTGCCCCCACTCCTCGGTGTGCATGATGCGCAGCATGTCATCGGTGGAGTCCATGACCCCTTCGGCCATCTTCTGCTCGCAGGAGCCGTAGGCGGTGTACCACACTTGAATGTCGCCGATGCCCAACTTGTTCATGGACGGGATGAGTTCATGCACCAGGAACTCGAAATATTCCGACTCCATCTCGTGGCGAACGTTCCAGCGCATGATGAGCTTCGCGGTCATGATGTTCTCCCCGCCGGCGATAGGGCTACCCCGCCGGGATTTGCTCCTTGTGGGCCAGGGTGATGACTTCCGTCTCCTGGGGCAGGCCATCGACCCCGCCGAGCTTCAGGCTGGCCTCGCTCTTGGCCTCGGTGACGCCCATCTCCTTCAGGAACTTCTCCAGCGGCTCCAATGACATCGTCAGGCCGGGCACCTGATAGTGCATCGGCACGACGATGTTCGGCTCCAGCATGGAGACCAGCTCGGCCGCGCGCGCCGCGTTGAGGCTGCTGCCCGCGCCCACGGGGACGAGCAAGACGTTGACCAACTCCAGGTCTTCGATCTGCTTCTGCGAGGGCACGTCGCCGATATCGCCCAGGTGGGCGACAGTCAGGCCATTGTAGTTGTATAGATAGACGATGTTGTTGAACTTGCCCGTCTTGCTCGGCGTGGCGATGCCGGTGACGAAGACGCCGCCGATCTCGTACTCGCCGGGGCCGGTCAGGCGGTGCTCGACGCCGGTGACAGCGGCGGGGTAGTTGTGGCCGGGGGCGTCGTGGCTGATGGTGACGATGTCGGCGCGCAACTTCAGTTCGCCCAAGCCCACGGCCGGCGCGAACGGGTCAGTGACGATTGTGGCCAGCTTGCGCTCGGTGATGCGGAAGCAACTCAGACCATACCAGGTGATTTCCATGCGGGTGATGCTCCTCAAAGAATCAGCGGGTATTATAGCCGAGAGGCCCCATGACTCAAAACTGGCATAGTCTGCTCGTCGGACAAATTGCATTGACACGCGCCCGCCATTTCTTTTAGAATTCCCCCATTGTCTCTCTGTGACCCGGCCAACATAGCACCAATTGAGCAGGTACAGGAGGTGCGGTCATGCCCAGCAAACTAGGGCCTCATTTCATCGGCACACCCGGACTGCCGCGCTGGCTCCAGGCCGGCGCGCGCGTGTTCAAGTTCGACCCGTCGAGCCTGGGGGCCAGCGGCCAGATACCGGCCGGCCCGTTGGTCGTCGGCAAGCTCGACCAGCGCGAGGACAGCCTCAACCTGACCGACTGGAAGGCGTACATGAACGGCGGGGGGACGCCGGCGACCGTCGCCGCCCACCGCTTCAACGTCCAGCGGGAGATCTTCGTCGGCGGCAACAAGCCGCGCGTCGATCGCTACCTGGTCAACCCGCGCATTGACGTGTGGGAGGACGATAACGAGGTCGTGCCCGACAACCCCGACGAGGCGCGCTGGTACAGCGACTACTGCATTGAGATGATGCGCCTGTACGAGTCCATCGGCCGCCGCCGGGCCAATTTCTGCTTCGCCGTGGGCACGCCCGACGTGCGCCCCGGCGATCCGGCCGACGTCTGGCCCCACCTGCTGCCGGCCATCCGCCACGCCAGCGACCACGGCCACTACCTGGCGCTGCACGAGTACATGGGCTACGAGGCCGACCTCGGCGTGGGCTGGAAGCAGATCGACGGCCAGCGCCGGCTGACGCGCCGCTGGCACGGCCGCCGCGACGCCGCCGGCCAACCGGACGAGCGCTACCCCTACGGCTACGTCGCCCTGCGCTACCGGCTCATCTACGACACCTATCTACGCCCGGCCGGCCTGGCCGGCGTGCCGCTGCTCATCACCGAACTGGGCTGCGACAGCGTCGAGACGGTCACGCCGGCCGGCGGCAGCGTCGGCACGTGGCAGGAGCACCGCGGCTTCTGGAGCGGGGCCGGCCACGACCCGGAGGCGACCTACGCCGACATGCTCACCTGGTATGACCACCACATCCGCCAGGACGCCTTCGTTCGCGGAGCGATGATTTTCACCGTCGGCTCCGTCGGCATCTGGGCCAAGTGGGACATCGCCGGGACGGGCGTCGAGGAGCGCGTCCTGAATTACATCACGTCTGAACAGAACAAGGAAGATGAAACCATGACCGATAGCCCGCAACCCGCCACGCCGGTGGCCCAGGTGAACCTGGGGGCCGCCGCGGCCCCGGCGGAGTTGACCAACCCGAACGCCGCCGAGACGGCCGGCTTTGCATCCGACACGGACATGAACCGCGTCCCGGCCGGCGCGCCCTTCCGGGCCACGTGGACGTTCCGCAACAGCGGCCAGAGCACCTGGGGCGGCGATTACCGGCTGGTCTACGCCGACACACCCCACCCCGAGACGGTCAACAACGCCCGCTCGACGCTGGGCGCGGCGGCCAGCTACACCCTGGCCGAGTTGGGCGCGCCGCCGGTGAGGCCGGGCGAGACGGTCGCCCTGACGCTGACCTTTCACGCGCCGGCCGCACCGGGAACCTACGCCACCAACTGGCAATTGGCCGCGCCCGACGGCCGGCGCTTCGGCCCCATCCGCTGGCTGCGGGCCGTGGTCGTCGCCGTCGCCGAGGCGGGCACGCTGCGCTATGAGGTCGTCAGCTTCACCAACACCGCCGGCGACTTCAACAACCTCCAGCCGGGGCAGGAATTCAGCGGTACATGGACGCTGCGCAACACCGGCAGCCGCGCCTGGGACGGCGACTTTCGCGTGACCTACCTCGACCGGCCCGTGGACGGCACGGCCGACACCGTGCGCGACCCGATGGGGGCCAAGCCGGTCGCCACCCTGCGCCAGGTCAGCGGCCGGGAGCGCGTCGCCCCGGGCGAGACGGTCGCCATCCGCCTCGAACTGGTCGCGCCAAACGCGCCGGGGGCCTAAAGCTTCCACTG
>JAIBAS010000297.1 GCA_019695075.1 Promineifilum sp.
ACGGCAATCCAAAGCGCGCGCACCTATACGACGAGCTGCTTGACGTGGCCTTCATGGCCGCCTCCATCGCTGGGGGGCGGCAACCAACATCGGGGCAGATCAGTTTCGCCCTGAGCACCGCCTTCCAAGCAAATCCCCTGCCCGAAAGCATCCGCGAGGCGGCTACCTTCCGGCAGCTGCTGGAGGAGCCGCGTATGCAGGAACATCAACTGCGCTATCTCATTACCACCCGCCTGACCTATTTTGCCGCGCAGGCGTGCGCCGAAGCGGAAGAGCTGCACCTTGTTGACCGGGGATTGGCCCTCAAGTGTGAAGCGGCGATCCGGGTGCGGCCGGTCACCGAGCACCTCATCTTCCTGGCGACCTGCGTCATCATCGTCGCCTACGCGGCCGCTGCCCTGCACCTGTCGCAGACCGTGCTGATGGACAGTTATGACACGGCGCGCCCTGACTGGTTTGTAGAGGACTTGCAATACCGGCTCGACGAGCGACGGGAAAAGGTCATCAAGCGGGCGGCTATCATTGCCAGTAGTAGCCGGCTTCAGTGACCCATGTGAGAGGAACGGCCGGTCTCGTACTGCCCTGTTTGCCCAAGGAGCCATTGTTATGATCCTGCTACGCAACCTTATCGCCGCCATCCGAGGACTGCTCGAGCACATCCGGCCGAAGGAAATCCCGGATGGGAACCCGGAGTATCTATGAGAGGGAGCCGGTAAACCACTGCTGAGTCGTCTCCAACCCTCGTAGCTCACGCTGGCGCTGGGGGCGCGGCCACGGCCGCGTGACCTACGCCGATGAATGCCAATAGTCGCCATGCTCACGCCGATCCAGCAACTACCACTGACCGAAGCCCAACGCCAAACCGCCCTGAACCACCATATCCTGGCCCTGGACCTGGACTGCACCGCCCTGCTCCATCAACCGGAGCGCGGCAGCGGCGTTTACGTCCTGGACCAGTACGCCCAGCCGCGGGGCGCGGCCGTGACCTGTGCCCTGCTCCTGGCCCTGCATCTGAACGGGACGTGTCCGCGCCGGTGGTCATTTTACAGCCACCGCGACGTCGATGCGCTCCGGCGAGCCGAGAACCGGCTCCATTCCTTCTAGCCTAAGACAGACATGCAAGGACACAAGCTGATCACCTTTCAACACGCCTGCGCCCACACCGGTGTCACGCGCAGGTGTCATGCGACGACTACGAGGCTGCCCCAGGAGGCCGCACCGTGGACTTGACCCACATCAACATCCAGACATTGCAGAGCATCCTGGACCAGCTCTACCCCGGGGCGAAGGCCTACGGCGAGCCGGGCGGGGACTTGCGGGCGGCGCTGTGCGGCAACGACATCGTGACCATCAGGCGCGGGTTGTTGAACGACATCATTCAGTCGCACGCCGGGCTGTTTGAGCACGCGCTGGGGGAGCCGGCGCTGTACCCGATCCTGGTCGCCGCGGCCGTCCAGACATCTTTCCTGGAACTCCAGGCGGCGCAGGAGTATGCCATCGCCGAGAGGCGCGAGCAGCCCCGGCCGGAGGACGAGCACAATGAGGACGCGCCCGAACCGCCGCCGGAGGAGGGCGGGTACGAAGAGGACGACGCGGAGTGGGAGCTATAGGCCGGGCCACCGGCCGTCGTGAAGGAGACATCCCTTGACCCTGATCATCGCCAACATCTCTGATGAGGACGCGACCGAACTGGCCGAAGTCCTGAACGAGCGATTCCCCTACGAGTACAAGAGCGCATCGATAGCGCCGGCCACAGAGAGCCGGGTGACTAGCGACGGGCCGATTGACCGCGAGCTGCTGACGGGCGTGCGCATGTTTGCCCGCGGCTACGTCGCCGCGCTGGAGCGCCGGCGGGCGAGCAGACGATGAGCGTGAACGACAACCCCCGTCCTTTGCCCGAAAAGGGGCAACAGCACTTTGAGTGGGTGCCCGACGAACCTATTGAGCGCGCCATCGCCCAGGCCGAGAAGGCCTACGGCAAGCGCGGCCAGGCGATCCAGGCCGTGTGGGCGCCGGCCAAGCGGCACAAGGAGACGGCGCGGCATACGCTGGCCGATGGGCGGACTATCGAGGTGTTCCCGCACCCGCGCGTGCCGGAGTGGCACATCGTCGTCGAACTGGTTACGAGCGAAGAGGCGGCCGAGGCCGCCAGCGAGAGATGACCATCCACACAACCCCACAACTGACAGGTCCGGTCATGATGAGCCGGGCCAGCTTCAATGTCCCCATCGATCCCAACGCCTGCCCGGCCGGCTTTCGCGAGGCGCTGATCGCCCAGCTCGACGTGCATTGGGCCGACGCCGCCTTTCCGGCCGATGGCCGGCTCACCATTGAGATGGAACTGCTCACGGAGGATCCGCCCCTGACTGAACTCAGGGACGTGCTGAACCTGGCGTGGAAGGCCGCGGCCGGGCAGTGCCAGGAGTGCTACTACTGCGGCCAGGTGGCGACCCACTACATCTTCCTGCCCCAGGCCCCGCGCTTTCTGTGCGACGCCTGCGCGACCATCTGCGGCGATGTGATGGGCGAGGGGCGCGGGCCGATGCCCATGGAGGAGAGTGCTTCATGAACAACGGAACGAACCCGTCCCCTATTTGGCTGTGCATCATGCTGGACCAGAGCGAGGAGATGGTTCTCCTCAAGGCCGAATGCCCCGCACTTTGCTTCCAGCCGGACGCCTTGCGTCGCCTGGTGTGGAAGAGCCAGCGGGCTGACCAGTATGCGGCGACCTTTGCAAAGCTGTTCCCCAACGACTACCTGGAGTGGGGGACGTTCGACGTCGATTGCGTGGCCGTCGACTGGGCTGAGATCGCGGCGTTGCCGGGCTTCAGCCACCACAACGGCCGGGGCGTGTTGGCGGGAGAGCTGCCCGGCCGCGAGCCACTGGCCGGCTACGCTAAGGCCACCAGGCGCAGCGATCACGACGCGCTGTATCTGAGCTTTACCGACGCGGACGACAACACCGACTGGACGTCGTGCTGTACGGAGAACCTTCTGCGGTGGGTGACTGAGGTCACGGGAGCAAGCAGAGTCAAGACCTACCCGGCACTCCCCCAGGAAACGCTGAACCGGCTGGCGACGCTGTATCAGTACGCTGAGGGCGATCCGGCCGCCGGCTGAGACCATGGACGCGACGCAACGCTGGCGACTCCTTCCCGACGCGGCCGAACCGGCGGTGGTGGACACCGTCGAACTGCGGCAGTACGCGCTCGGGGACTTTCTGACCTTTCTCAACGAGCGGGAGAGCCTGATCCCGCGCTACCCGGCGGCCGAGCTGCACATCATCTTGGCCGCCAATGGCATCCCCCACGACGATGAAGAGCTGCGCACGGCCCTCTCCAAGCGAGAGATTCTGGCCCTGATCCGCAGCGGCGCGCCCGCGCCGGCGATCCGGGCGGCGCTGCGCCACGGGCGGGTGGAGGAGCTGGCCCACGGCTGGCAGGAAGTGGTGCCGGAGCACCAGGCCCTGCCCACTCGCCGCGCCGTTTCCACCCAGGACAACATCAGCGCCTTCCGAGCGGCCGTGCGTACCAACTTCACCCAGGAGGAGATGTTCGTCATGGGGGCCGACATCGACGGCACGCCGCTGACCCAGGCGATCCAGACCCACAAGGGGGCGAGTCTGACGATCATCGTCAAGACCATCGAGTTGCTGCGGCCGGTCATCAACCACCAGGCGCTGTACATGTGCCACACGCATCCCGGCGCGGATGCCCTGCCGTCGAAGGCCGACATCGACAGCACCGTGCGCAT
>JAIBAS010000334.1 GCA_019695075.1 Promineifilum sp.
AAAGAACGCCAAGCTCAGAAACTTTCTGGGCTTGGCGTTCTTTGCGTCTTTGCGCGAGATTCTGCCTACTCTTTGGCCACGCCGCCGCCGTGGACGAGGCGCGGGTCGAGGGCGTCGCGCAGGCCGTCGCCCAGCAGGTTGAAGGATAGTACCGTCAGCATGATGGCCAGGCCGGGGAAGAAGACCAGGTGGGGGGCGCTGAAGACCTGATTGCGTTCCTGGGCCAGCATAGCGCCCCACTCCGGCGTCGGCGGCTGCGCCCCCAGGCCGATGAACGACAGCGCCGCCGTGTCCAGGATGGCCGTGGCGATGCCCAGCGTGGCCACGACGATGAGCGGCGGCAAGGCGTTGGGCAGAATGCGGTTGAAGAGGATATGCCAGTTGCTGGCCCCCAGCGCCCGCGACGCCTCGATGAAGTCCATCTCGCGCACCGACAGGACGCTGGCCCGCGTCACGCGGGCATAGGCCGGGATGCTGATGATGGCGATGGCCAGCATGGCATTGGTCAGACCCGGCCCCAAGACGCTGACGATGGCGATGGCCAGCAGCAGGAAGGGGAAGGCCAGGACGACATCGAGGATGCGCATGATGACGTTGTCGGCCCAGCCGCCGAAGAAGCCGGCGATGGCCCCCAACAGCGTGCCGGTGATGACGGCAAAGCCGACGGTCAGTAAGCCGACGTAGAGCGAGACGCGCGTGCCGTAGATGACGCGGCTGAACACGTCGCGGAAGTTGCCGTCGATGCCCATCAAGTGTTGCGGTTGGTCGGCCGGGCAGCCCAGCAGGTGGATGCACGGCCCCTGGCGCTTGCTGACGTTCTCGATGCCGATGAGTGGCTTCTCGGTGTCGTAGGGGGCGATGATGGGCGCGAAGATGGCCGAGAAGATCAGGATGCCCAGCATGATCATCCCCAGGACGGCCGACTTCTGGCGGAAAAGCCGGCGCAGCGTCAGCCGCCAGAGCGTGTTGGCGCGGTAGTCGCCGATGCTGGCCACGGCGGCGTCGTCCAGCGGCGGTAGAATGGTCGGTGTCGGCTCAGAGGCGATTGACATGGCGGTTAGTCCAACTGGATGCGCGGGTCGAGGATGGCATAGGACAGGTCAACGATGAGGTTGACCAGCACGTAGCCGACGGCGATGACGACGACGAAGCCCTGGATGATGGGGTAGTCGCGGGCGGTGATGGCCTCATAGAGGCTGCGGCCGACGCCGGCCAGGCCGAAGGTCGTCTCCGTTAGGATGGCCCCGCTGAGCACCAGGCCGAACTGGAGGCCGATGATGGTGACGATGGGCAGCAGGGCGTTGCGGAAGGCGTGCTTCATGACCACCTGGCTCTGGCGCAGCCCTTTGGCCCGCGCTGTGCGCACGTAGTCCTGGCCCAGCACTTCCAGCATGGCCGAGCGGGTCATGCGGGCCACAATAGCCAGCGGAATGGTGGCCAGGGCGATGGCCGGCAGAAGCAGGTGGCGCACGGCATCGACAAGCACTTCCCAGTCGCCGGTGATAATCGAATTGAAGATGTAGAAGTTGCTCAGGAACTCGGCCAGTTTGGCCATGAACGTGCCCTCAGTGAGTTGCCAGCCGTAGACCTCATAGAAGGGTATCGGATTGATGCCGGCCGACAGCCGGCCGCTGGGAGGTAACTGGAAGGGCGTGTCCTTGAGCAGGAGAGCGAATACGTAGATGAGCATCAGGCCCAGCCAGAAGACGGGCATAGACACGCCGATGTTGGCCCCAATCATCGTGGCCACGTCGGCCGGCGAGTTGCGGCGTAGCGCCGAGATGATGCCCAGGGGGATGCCGATGCTGACGGCCAGGATGACCGAGGCCACGCCTAGCTCGATGGTCTGCGGCAGGCGCTCGATCAGGATTTGCATCACCGGGCGCTTGAAGCGGATGGAGTCGCCAAAGTCGCCGCGCAGCATGTCGCGGGCGAAGATGAGGAATTGCGTTGTCACGGGCTTGTCCAGCCCCATCTTGACGTTGAAGGTGGCGCAGATTTCCGGTGTGGCCTTCTCGCCGAACATGGCCGTGCATGGCTCGCCGGGGATGGCGCGGGCGAGGGCGAAGGTGACGATCAGCACGCCGATGACCACCGGGATGGCCGCCAGAAGTCTGCGAATCGCGTATTGGGTCATGTTCCTCCGGCTCGCGCGGGCGCGATGGTTTTGTTTTAAGGCAAGAGGCGGGATGGAGGACGAAGCCATCCATCCCGCCTGCTCAGGTCAGATCAATCAGATCAATCGGCAAGCATCCACTTGCCTGCGGTCGCGGCAATTACTCGGCCGGCGGGGCGTTCAGGAAGCCACCCCACAGCGCCGAGAAGTAGCTGTACGCGCCGGTGTTGCCGACGTGGAGCGGGTTGGCCGCATCCCACTGCACGACGTAGGACATGACCACGTCGTTGGCGTCCAGCGTCGAACCATCGTGGAAGGTGACGCCCTCGCGCAGGGTGCAGGTCCACACGGTCAGGTCTTCGTTGGGCGTGCAGGCCGTGGCCAGCGACGGCTCGACAGCCGTGCCGCCAACCTCGTAGGCCAGCAGCGACTCGACCGTCTGCTCGCAAGCGCGCAGCGACTCGCCGTCGGTCTCGTCTGCGCAGTAGAGGCTGATCGGCTCAGCGTTCTGCATCCAGACGAAGGTGTCCTTGCCGGAGTCCATCTTGGCGAAGGACTCGTTGCCCAGCGGGCTAACGTGGGCGTTCTGGACGCTGGCCAGGTAGGCCACGCCCGAACCGCCGTGGGCCACAGGCACCATGGGAACCTGCTCGCGGATAATGTTGTTGGCCTGCTCATAGAACGGCGCGCGGGCGTCGTCGCCGGCCAGCGAGGCCGCCTGGGTCAGCACGTCGGTCAGCTCGGGGATGTGCGTGCCGAACTGGTCGGACGAACCGGCGCCGAAGTGGTAGTCGAGGAAGTTGGTCATGTCCGGGTAGTCAGCGCCCCAGCCCAGGAGGTGCAAGCCCTCGATGGTGCCGGCGTCGGCCGCTTCCAGGAACGCGCCGGATTCCATGACGACGATCTCGGCGTTGATGTTCAGGTTCTCCAGCAACTGGGCCTGGATGTCCTGAGCGACGATGTTGGGGTCGGGCAGGTAGCCGCGCACAACGTCACGGTAGGTGATCGTCGTGTCGAAGCCATCGGCAAAGCCGGCCTCGGCCAAGAGGGCGCGGGCGGCTTCGGGGTCGAACTCGTACCACTCATCGCCGGCGCAGCCGTTGGGGATGGCGCACGGGGTGAAGTGGGTGGCGACTTCGGAGCCGGCCGGGTAGAAATTATCGACGATGCGCTGGCGGTCGATGCCCATGGCGATGGCCTGGCGGACAAGGACGTTATCGAACGGCGCGAAAGTGTTGTTCATGCCCACGTAGAAGACGTTGAGGGCCGGGCGCGGCAGCAGCTGCAGATTGCTGTCGGTCGAAATCGTCTCGAAGTCATCCGGGGCCGGGTTGTCGATGCCGTCCACCGTGCCCGACTGGAGCTCCAGCAGGCGCGCGGCCGACTCGGTCTGCCAACGGAACACGAGGGTGTCGGCGAAGGCCGGCTCGCCCCAGTAGTTGGGGTTCTTGGTGAAGGTCAGTTCCTCGCCCCGGTTCCACTGGTCGACCATGTAGGGGCCAGTGCCGATGGGCTTCTCCAGCAGTTCGCCCGTGCCGCCGGTGGACTCCAGGTACTCCGACGGCTGGATGCCGAACGCCGAGAAGGCCACCTTCGACGGGAAGGCCGGGTCGGGGGCGCACATGGAGAACTGGACA
>JAIBAS010000593.1 GCA_019695075.1 Promineifilum sp.
CAGCTCCGGCAGGGTGAACGGCTGGCCGATGCGCAGGGTGATGTGGCTGCGGCGAAAGCGGCGGGCGTTGGCGAAAAGGGTGTCGCTGCCGCTGATGCCGGCGGGCACGATCGGCGCGCCGGATTGCGCCGCCAGGAAGGCCGCGCCGTCCTTGCCCACCTGTATGGCCCCGACCTTGCTGCGCGTCCCCTCCGGGGCCAGCCCGAAGACCGCCCCCTCCTGCACCGCCGTCAGCGCCTCGCGCAAGGCCCGCCGATCCACCGCGTTGCGGTCGATGAAGATGACCCCCAGCCAGGCCAGCAGCGGCCCCCAGATGGGATGGTCGGCCCACTTCTCGCCGGCGAAGAAGCGCCAGCGCTGGACGGGGAAGGCGATGAAGGGGAAGGCGATGTCGGCCGTGCTCATGTGGTTGACGACGAGGATGTAAGGGCCGGCGGCGGGGATGTTCTCGCGCCCCACGACCTCCAGCCGGCAAAGCAGGCGCTGGACGAGGGTGATGATGAAGCGGACGAGTCGATAGCGCCACATGTCCGCGCACTATAGCAGAATTCGGCCGCGGCGCATCCCTGCCGGCCGGGAAGGTGACATTTGTAAGCAAAAAGGGGTGACATCCGCCACATGATCGGCCGCCGGCCCATCGGCTATACTGTAAACAGAGCTAGTCTGCCAACTTACCGGCAGACCAGTGGATGTGGCGAGACACGAGGAGGTACTCATGTCCATTCAGCGAGTAGCACAACCCGAAACAGTGGATCACAAAGCCCTGGCGCATGACCTGTCGATCCTGGAAGATATGGTTGCCCACATGGGCGGCTACCTGATGACGGAGGCGACGCGCTGGGACGTGGGTAAGAGCGGCGAGCCGCCCATCACCATCGGCGGCTATCTAATGCGTCGCCGCCGTCTGGGCTACTTGAGCGACCTGTTGGACGAGGACGAGCGCCACCGGTTGGCCGTGGCCAATGCCGACTATGATGGGGTCATCGCTCGCCAAACTGTCCGCTTTGAGGCGCGGGTGATGGCCGAGATCGGCGCGCGCATGCGCGAATGGGCGGAGTACCTGCGCGATCTGGCGGTGTCGAAGCGCCTGTCGGCCGACCGCGCCCACTACGTCTGGAAGTCCGACACCCGCGTCGTCATTGGGGAATTGCTGGATGCGTTCGGCCCCACCCTGCCCGGCCATATCACTGACGACGTGGCCATGCTCGACCGGCGCTTGCAGGCCCACTGGGAGCCGGGCGCGTTCATCTGGGCCGCGATGTGGCAACCGGCCTACCCGGCCGAGCGCTTCTGGTGGCTCTACGGCTATCCGGCGGCGCGTTGAGCACCGGCGCGCCGGGCATCAGCGCCAGTGTACGCCGGTCTGCTTGAGATAGACATAACCCTGCACCAGGTCGCCCAGGAACCAGCCGCCCGCGCCCAGCAGGAAGGCGAAAGCCCAGGCGACCACCTTGAAGGCTGTCTCCAGGTCGTTGGCCGGCCATTGCAGGGCGATATACGCCAGCACCGACGCCAGCCCCAGCCAGCCCGCTTCGCGCTGCCACGCGCCGGCGGCATCGCGCGTGCGTTTGCCGAGCACGCGCGGCAACAGGGCGATCATCCCCTCCAGCACGGCCGCGCTGGCCACCGCGCCCAGCACCAGGTCGGGCACGCTGACGATGTGCCGCTCGATCTGGTCGAGTACGAGCCGTTGCCCCAGCGGCACGACGATGGCATGGGCCAGGCCGCCCACAAAGCGCCGGCGCGTGGCCGCGTAGGCGAAGGGGCCGACGGTCGCCCAGAAAGGTACATTGTTCCAGATCCACCGCATCTGGTAGAGGGGCTGTGTCAGCCTGAAGATGGCGGCGACGACGAGCGCCAGCAGCCCCAGGCCGGCCAGCGCCAGTTGCCCGGTGCTCAGCCTCGCCGCGCGCATAAGCAGGCGCGTCGTCACGCGGTGGGTCGGGGCTGACGGCGACGGCAATGGCGGCGGCGGCGGCGTGGGGCTGCGCTCAGTCGTGGGCAGCGGCCCGCTGGCAATGGCGTGGCGCAGCTCCTGGGTCGATTGCCAGCGCTCGGCGGCGTTCATGCGCGTGGCGCGCAGGATGACCGTCTCTAGTTCAGGCGAGATGTCTGGCCGGTAGCTACGCACCGGCGGCAGCGGCTTCAGCGGGGACAACTGGCCGGGGTCTTGCCCGGTGAGCAGCGAGAATAGCGTCGCCCCCAGAGCATAAATGTCGCTGCGGGCGTCCGATTGGCCCATGCCGTACTGCTCCGGCGCGGCGTAGCCCTGGGTGCCCAGCAGCATGGTGTCCTGCCGCTGGCCGGGCTTGAAGAGGCGGGCGATGCCGAAGTCGATCAGCTTCAGCCGGTCGTCGGCCATGATCATGATGTTGCCCGGCTTCAGGTCGCGAAAGATGATCGGCGGCTGCTGGCGGTGCAGATAGTCGAGCACGTCGCATAGTTGGTTGGTCCAGGCGACGACGCGATTTTCGGCAAACGGACCTTCGCCCCGGCTGAGCATCTGTTGCAGGGTGCTGCCCGGCACGTATTCCATGACCAGGTAGTTGCGGTCACCGACGACGAACTCGTCGCTGACCACCGGCAGGTTGGGATGGCGCAGCCGGCGCAATAGCTGGGCCTCGTGCTGGAACTGCGCCACGGATCGCTGCCGGTCGTTCGCGTCGGGGATGGCCGCGTTGGACATCTCCTTAACGGCCACCACCCGATTTTGGTCGAGCGTGTCGGTGGCCAGGTAGACCGCGCCCATGCCGCCCTGGCCGATGGTGCGGACGATGACGTAGCGGTCGTGGATGAGGCTGTTGGTGGACAGGCGGCCGGTTTCGTGGCCGCCGGCCGGGATGTCGAGCGGCGCGGTAATGGCCGTGCCGCAACGGCCGCAGAATTTGGCCCCGACGCGGTTCAGGTTGCCACATTTGGGACAGGCATATGTGCTCATCGTTGCTCCGCGCCGCTGGTCTGGCTCTCAGCGGCGGCTGACACAGGCTAGATTGTAGCTGCCCTGGCGCGGGTCACCAAATCATAGCGACCGGGTTTCTCCCCGAGCCGCGGTCGCCCTCACTCTAGGGCGTCAACGAGAACGGCAGCCAGGTTGACGGGTCCAGAAAGAGGCGATTGGGCGCGTTGGAGTACATCGCCTCCTGCACCGCCTGGCCAACGCGGTCGTTGTCGTCCAGGTTCAGGGCGATGGCCATCGGCCCGCTGCCCGGCGTGGTGAGCAGGGCCGACCAGGGCACGGCCGCCTCCACGGTGTAGCCGCCGGCCGTGCGCTGCGCGGCCACGGCGATGAAGTAGCTATATGTCGCGTCGAACATGCCGCCGCCGTCGTCTGTCCCCTGCGACAGGTTGGCCGATGGCGACGTCGTCGCGAAGTCGCCCGGCGACAGGTTCACCTGGAACTCGCGCGGGCCGACGCTGGTGGCCCCACCGCCGTCGGTATCGATCTGCACCTCTAGGCTGTCGCCCTTATAGATCTGGTTGCCGACCTGCGTTTGCACGTGGCGGTCGTCGGTGATCTGGGCGGCGATGTAGAGGTTGGCGTCGTCCCAGCCCAGATGCCAGCGCACCGCGCCGTCATTGGTGCTGTCCCAGCCGTCGTCCCAATAGACCAGGAAGGGGCTGTCGTAGGTCGTCCGGCCGGCCCATTCGCTCAGGTCGCCGTCGATGGTCGGCGCGGGGATGCGCGCCGCCGTCACCTGGCCGCCGGCGGGCACGACGGGCGCGTCGGTCGGGGCGGCCGTGGG
>JAIBAS010000102.1 GCA_019695075.1 Promineifilum sp.
CGAACGCGGCCAGCATCAGCGCCGCGCCGCGGTTGCGCTCCATGCCGCCCAGGTAGAGGACGACCGGCTCGCGTCCTGTGTCGGCCGCCGCCGCGCCACGGGCGATCAGCTCCGCGCCGGGGAAGTTGAACAGCGTCGTCTTTGGCCCGGCAAAGCCGGCGAAGTCGGCGGCGATGGCATCGTCGGCGAAGATCAGCCCGCTCTCACCCGCGGCCCGGCGCGGTTCCAGCCGCTCGAAGACGCCCGCCAACGGCGCGCGGACGACGCCGGGCAGGTAGTCCTTGACGCGAATGAAGTCGGCGTTGGCCTCGTGGATGTCATAGACCGTCGGCCGCCCCGTCGCTCGCCGCAGCCAGGGCGACAGCAGCAGCAACTCCGGGTCGTGGAAGTGGTAGAGGTCGGCGGCTGTGGCGCGGGCCAGCCGGCCGAGCGTCCGCCACAGCCGCGGCCGGCGGCTGCGGGCCACGCGCGGCAGCGCCCGGATGCGCACGCCGTCGCGCGTCTCGTCGCTGTCGTGGGGGGCAATGAGGGTCACGTCGTAGCCCGCCCGGGCCAGCGTGCGCGCCTCGCGGTAGAAGACGCGGTTATCGAGGGCCTGATGCACCGACGAGAGGATGGCGATCTTGCTCGCGCTCATGCGTCCCTCGTGGCGACGGCGCGGTAGAGAGACGCCGTCTGCCGGGCGATGTCGTCCCAGCCCAGGGCGGCGGCGATGGTCGCGGCCCGGGCGCGCATCCGCTCACGGTCGGCCGTCTTGATGGCCGCCAACGCGCCGGCCAGGCCCTCCGGCTGCCCGGCGGGATAGATCAGACCCGCGTCGTCGATCAGTTCCGGCAGGCAGCCGAGGTCGGGGGCGATGACGGGCAGACCGGCCGACAGCGCGGCGATGACCGAGCCGGAAGTGAGAATGTGCTCGAACGGGGCGACGAGGACATCGGCCGCGGCCAAATAGCGGCCCATCTGCTCATCGGGCACGAAGCCGACACTCAGCTGCAGCCGCGCGTCGGCCGCGGCCAATCGCTCCAGCCGCCGCACACCGGCCGCATCCCGGTTGCGCCCGGCGATGAGCGCCACGTCGTCCGCGCCGGCCGTGGCCTGGAAGACGTCGATGTACCGTTGCAGGCCCTTGTAGGCGGCAATGTTGCCCAGCGACAGGTAGACGAAGCTATCCGGCGGCAGGCCGAGTTGTTGCCGCGCCGTGGCCCGGTCGGGCGCGGGATAGATGCCGGCGTAGTTTCCGTGGGGGATGACGGCGATAGGGCCGGTGCGCGGAAACTGGGCTGTCAATTCGCGCCGCGCGGCCTCGCAGTGGACGATGACGGCGTCGGCCGAGGCCATCATCAGCCGCCGGACAGCCACGTGCAACGGCCACAGCCCCGCGGCGCGGTGGGGCAGGACGTTGTGGGCGGTCCAGACGATGCCATAGCCCAGCGCCCGCGCCAGCCGGAAGCGGCGCAAGAAGGCCACCGCCTGCGCCGGCGTGCGCCAGTTGGCCATATAGAGGCCGTAGAGCCAGTGGTAGTGCAGAATGTCGATAGCTGGTCTATTTTCGCGTAGCCACGCCGCGGAGGGCAGGTCGGGCAACATCTCTACCGTCGTAGCCTCGCGCCGCGCCAGCGCCTCGGCCAGGAGATGCTGGTAAGGGTTGGGGTAGACGGGCAGGAAGGCGACGTTCATGGCGGTGGGCGCTAACGCATGTACATGTCGCGCAACAGGAGTTCGGCGACGGCCCGTGGCAGGGCCAACGGCAACCGGAGGGGCAGGGCCAGCCAGCGCGGCAGCCGGGCCGTGGCCCGCCGGCCGGCGTCGTCCAGCCGGCGCGCTTGCTGGATGACGTGGTTGGGGTGCCACCACGCGCCATAGCGGCGGGTGACGCGGCCGTGCTCTAGCTGGCGCGGCAGGCCGCCCGTGCGCGTCAGCGCTGCCGGCTGGATGCGGTAGCGGGCCATGTCACGCGGTAGATACAGAAAAGAGCTGCGCGCGTGGGCGCGAATGAACCACTCCCAGTCGAAGACCCAGCGCAGGGACTCGTCCAGCGGCCCCGTTGCGTCCCACAGCGCCCGCCGCCAGAAGGCCGCCGGCTGCAAGATGGGGTCGCGGTTGACCAGGTAGCGGCGGTCGAAGCGGCGGCGCACGAAGCGACACGGCTCGATGGGCGCACCGGCCTCGTCGATATACCAGCCCTCGCCGTAGACCAGCGTCGCCTCCGGGTGCGCGGCGAAGGTTTCGGCCGCGGCCCAGAGCGCCCCCGGCACATACAGGTCATCGGCATTCAGCCAGGCCAGGATGTCGCCCGTGGCTTGCGCGAAGCCGCGGTTGATGGCCTGGGCCGGGCCGTCGTCGCGCTGCGAAGTCCAGCCGGCCAGGTGTTTCGCATAGCGACGAATGATGGCCACGCTGTCGTCGGTCGAGCCGCCGTCCACGATGATGTACTCCAGGTTGGGGTACTGCTGCGCCAGGACGGAGCGGATGGTCGCCTCCAGATAGCGGCCCTGATTGTACGACGGCGTGACGACGCTGATGCGCGGTGGCTCGGCCAGAGCTGTCCAGGGTTGTCTGGTTCCCTCGCCCTCTAGGAGAGGGTTAGGGAGAGGGCTATCCGTCAGCATGGTCACGGCTTCACCATGTGCCACAGCGTCCGTGCGTCCAGCACGCGGTCATAGGCCAGGCTGCGACGATAGTAGGCCAGCGCCTCGCGGCGAAAGCCGGGCGCGCGCCGGGCGGCCGTGTTGTAAGCGGCGCGGCGTAGCAGCTTGGCCCGCCAGCGGGTGAGCGCCGCGCCCACGCCGCCCTCGGTTGCCTCCAGCCGAGCAATCAAATCGGCGTACTTGGCCTCGACCTTATCCACCGCGGCCAGATGGCTGTCGATGCTCCGGGCCGACAGGCCCGCGCCGTGGCGGCGATACTCGCTGAGCACCTCATCGACGTAGCCGTAGCGGCCGACAACCTGCGCCTGCCGGATGCGCATGTCCCAGTCGCCGTAGATGAGAAACGATGGATCGTAGCCGCCGGCCGCCCGCCACAGGGCCGTGGGCACAAGCTCGGAGCGGAAGAGCGTCGTGCGCGGCAGGTCGAGCGTCAGCACCCGACGCAGCAGCTGCCCCTCCGGTGGATGCGCCCGCGTCGCCCAGACGAACTGGGGCTGCCCGTAAGCATTGGTAAAGGCGAAGTTGTCAAAGACGGCGTCGGGCCGGTCGGCGGCGCGCAGCCGCTCGGCCGCCCGCGCCAGCTTGCCCGGTAGCCAGCGGTCGTCGCCATCGAGAAAGGCCAGATAGTCGCCCGTGGCCGCGTCGAGGACGTGGTTGCGGGCGGCGTTGACGCCGCCGTTGCGGCTCAGCAGCAGCGGGCGGATGATGTCGGGGTGACGCGCGGCGTAGGCGCTGATGACCTGCGGCGAGTCGTCGGTCGAGGCGTCATCGACGATGAGAATCTCGACCGGCGGCAACGTCTGGGCCAGGACGCTGTCAATGGCGGCGATCAGGTAGTCGCGCTGATTGTAGGAAGTGATGCCGACGGTGACGTTCATGGTCGCGGTCGCCGTAACCCGCGCAGTTGGCCGAGCATCTCGACGGCCGCCTGCCGCTCCAACGCCCAGAGGGTACTCGCAAAGAGAGCGGCGAACAACAGTCCCTTTAGCATGCCGGTTAGCCAGTCGTTGGGGCAGACGGCCGGCCCGGCGCGGCAGGCGAGCCACTGCCCGCCCAGCGCGCCCGCGCCGCCGGCGGCCAGCGCCAGCAGCGGGG
>JAIBAS010000627.1 GCA_019695075.1 Promineifilum sp.
CCGCCGCCCAACCAGGCCATCGGCCAGTTGGGCACGGGCGGCACGGCCGCGGGCAACATCTGGACGCCTTTCGCCGGCTACGGCACGCGCGGCCGGCACGTCTCCTGGCTGCTCGATAATCTCGGTTCGCGCGCCGGCGACCTCCACGCCGCCGTCACCGAACGGTTCCAGCAACGCGCCGTGCCCAACGCCGACATGGCCTGGCATGAGCTGACCGCTCAGGGCCTCATCGTCGAGCGCCGGCCGTTCTACTTCGTCCGCCGCGGCATCACCACCGTCGCCCTCTACATCGCCCAATTCGGCCGCGACCTCTACATCTCCCAGGTGACCTACGTCAAAAGCCCCATCAGCAACCTGCGCGTCATCGTCCTGGCACTGATGATCCTCTTCCAGCTCTTCTTCATGTTTGGCTTCACCAACGCTATCGCCGGCACGGTTGACGGCGGTGGCCTGTTCGGCTTGCCGTCTGTCGACTTCGGTGGGCTGGCCTTCTTCCTCTGTCTGGTTGGCCCGCTGGGCACGCTCAACGCGCTGGCGCTGTTGCTCGGCACGCTCTACAGCATCTACAAGTTCTTCACCGAGAAGGACTTCCTGGCTATCCTGCGCCGCCGCCCCAACGAGTTCCAGCAGGACGACACCATCGCTCTGGAGAAGGCCGTCGAGGAGACCGTGCGGCAGGCGCTGGACAAGATCGGCATCGCCGTCAACCTGATGCCGCCGGCCGACGCAACCACGTTCGGCTCGCGGACACGCCTCATCTAGCCCACGCCATGTCCCTGCCGAGCGTTCTGCCCACGATTCAGGTGTTGCCCGCCGCGCCGGGCGGGGCCGCGGGCGCGCCGGAGACGGCCCTGTTCGGCTATCGTCTGCCCTACCTGCCGGACTTCCTGGCCGACAACACCCTGCTGGCCGAGCGGCCGGCCGAGCGCATGGCCGAAGCGCTGGGGCGGATGGCTCGCTTTGTCGTCGGGCTGCGCAAATACCACGGCAGCGCCTACGCCCTGCGCTACATCGCCCGCCCGGAGCGCGGACGCATCGATGTTTTCCTGCTGGGCCGCCTGTTGGCCCCGGCCGGCCAATCCCGCCCAATGGCCGCCCAGGCCGCCCGCGACCTGGCCATCCACCTGTCCACCTTTGGCTTGCCGGCCGAAGCCCTGACGGCCGACGCCCCGCCCGGCCTGAGCCTGCGCGATGCGCTCTTCCCCTTCGACCCGCCGCCCGTCGTCGTCGAGCTGCGCCAGGCCGAGGCCGTCGTGCCAATGCTGACCGTCGGCAAGGATGCCTACGTCATCCACCCCTACCGCGCTCCGCAAGGGGCCTTCCTGGAGCCGTTCGAGAGTCTCTTGCGCCAGCCACAGCCCACCGCGGTCAGCATCTATCTGGAGCCGACCGACCTGACCGCCGACGAGCGGCAGCGGCTGGCCGAAGCCGCCCACCTGGCCGAGACGGTCGCCGACTTGCAGCGCCGCCCGCAGTCCGAGATGTCCGTCCAACGCCTGCGCGACCCCGGCGCGGAGCTTGTCGGCCGCATCTACAACGCCTACCTGAAGTCACTCGACGAGGCCTTCTTGCTCGTCGTCCAGGTGGCCGGGCCAGACGCCAACACCGCCTGGACAGTTGCCCGCGGGCTGGGCGCGGCCATCACCGTGCCGCCGGAGGTGGCCAACGGCCGCGACGGCGACGAGCGCCGCCTACCCAGCGCTGCTGAGGTCGTCGCCCCACGCACAGAGGAGCAGAGGGCGGCCGCGCGCCGCGCCTTTTCGACCCTCGTCTATCGCCCCTGGGCGCCAACGCAAGCCACGGAGGGCAAGGAACGGCTGCCCTACCTTGTCGGCGCGGAGGGGGCCGCGGCGGCCTTCCGCTTCCCCATCAGCGTGCGCGGCGGCGTGCCCGGCATCGCCGTGCGCCAGTCGCCGCCCGACTTCGAGACCGGCCCGCGCCAGGACCGCGCCGCGGCCGACGAACTCCACCTGGGTACACTGCGACGCGGCGGCGCGGTCACGGTCAAGCTGAAGGCCCTGACCCGCCACGGTCTTGTCACCGGCTTTACCGGCTCCGGCAAGACCAACACTGTCCTCTACCTCCTCGACCAACTCTGGCGCAACCATCACATGCCCTTCCTGGTCATCGAATCGGCCAAGAAAGAGTACCGCGCCCTGCTGCGCCAGCCGGGCCTGGGGGAGCTACTCATCTTCACCCTGGGCGACGAACGCACCGTGCCCTTCCGTCTCAATCCGTTTGAACTGCTCGATGGCGTGCGCCTGGAAGCCCACATCGGCCGCCTGCGCACCTGCTTCGACGCCGCCCTGCCTCAGTTCGGCATCCTGCCGTCGATCATCTCCGAGAGCCTGCAACGCATCTACACCGACAAGGGCTGGAGCTTCACCGACGCGGGCGGCGAGAAAAACCTGCCCTTCCCGACGATGCGCGACATGTTCCGCACCGCCGTGGAGGTATCGGAATCGCGCGGCTACGCCGGCGAGACCTACCACAACATCCGTGCCGCCGTGGGCGGGCGCATCGGCGAACTGCTGCGCGGCAGCAATGGCCGCATGTTCAACACCCAGCGCTCCTACCCGCTGGACGAACTCATGCGCCGGCCGGTCATCCTGGAACTGAACGATCTGCGCGCCGAGGACAAGGCGCTGACGATGATGTTCCTGCTGATGTTGGTGCGCGAATACCGCGAGTTGCACCCGGCGGCGACGCTGCAACACGTCACCGTCATCGAAGAAGCCCACAACGTCATGGGCAACGTCAAGGCCACCGGCCCATCGGAGGTCGCCGCCGACACTAAGGGGCAAGCGGTGCAGGCTTTCGCCGACCTGCTGACCGAGGTGCGCGCCTATGGCGAGGGCATCCTCATCTCTGACCAAAGCCCGGAGAAGCTGCTGCCCGACGCCCTACGTAACACCAACCTGCAAATCGCCCACCAGTTGCGCGACGCCAAAGACCGCGAGGCCATCGCTCGCGCGCTGATCATGGACGATGCTCAGCGCGACTATCTAGGCAAACTGCGCGTCGGCGAGGCAGCCGTCTTTCTGACCGGCATGGAGAAGGCCACCTTCATGCAGGTGCCGCCCTACAAGGACGACGCCGGCTTCGACCAGCCGGCGACCGACGCGGCCGTGGCTGCGCACATGGCCGGCTTCCTGGCCGCGCACCGGACGGCCCACCTGCCCTTCGACGGCTGCCGGTTCTGCGGCAGCCCGTGCCGCTTTGTGGACATCATCGAGCCGCAGACGCGCCACCCGGAGATTCACGAACGCTTCCGCGCCGCCCTGCTGCGCTTCGACGACCAGCCGGAGCCGGCGGCGTGGGCCGAGAATTGGGCCGCCGTGGCCGGCGTCTGCGCCGAGGCCGCCCGCGCCGCCGGCGAGCGCCACCCCGACGCCGCCTACTGCTACCTGGCCCACGAGATCGACTTTGCCTTCACCGAGCATATGCGTCGCGCCTTCATCGGCGCATATGAGACTCTGAATGTTGCCTGAGATCAGTGATGCATTAAGGAGAGTGAACCGATGGCTATGGTAACGTGTCCCAATTGTGGCCACCCGAACGCTGATATGGCCAAATTCTGCGCCAAGTGCGGCAACAAGCTGACGCCCGCGGAGACGCTGGTCATGGGCGCCGTCGATGACAGCGCGCCGCTGCCGCCGACCCGGCCGCCGGTTATTAGCGCCAAGGAGCAGGCGGCCTTCAACGCGCCGCCGACCGCCGGGCCGGGCGCTATGCCGCC
>JAIBAS010000300.1 GCA_019695075.1 Promineifilum sp.
GCCATTTTGCGCATCGCCGACTGGTTTGGCCTGACGCCCGTGTATTGTTCGCCCGACAGCGTTGACCCGTACAGCCCGAAAGTCGTGCAGTCGGGCATGGGCGCTGTGTTCCGCGTGCCGGTGTTTGAAACCACGCTCGACGCGGTGCTGGAAGCAGCGCCTGGGTTGCCGGTGCTGGGCGCCGACATGGACGGGGCCGATGTTTTTCGGACGCCGCTGCCCGAGCGCGGCCTGTTGGTGATCGGCAATGAAGGCAAGGGCATTTCACCCGCCGTCGCGGCCCGGCTCAGCGCCCGCGTGTCGATACCGCGCCCGCCGGGCGGGCAGGCGGAATCGCTCAATGCAGCAGTGGCAGCAGGCATCCTGGCTGCCGTTTGGGTAAATTCGCGGTAAGCCGCATTGGTCGTTTGGCAAGCCCGTTAGGTCGTTGAAATTGTCCCTTACAGGCGAATGATTCCGTGACCGAATGGCAAATTCCCCGTATTTTGTCCACAACTTTTCAAAACAAACTCTCCAATCTTTCAACATCAAGCAACATGAACCTTGGAAAAATTCTCGGCCTCGGCGCCATTGCCCTCATCCTTATTCTGGTATTCAGCATGTGCGGTTCGTACAATACCGCCGTGGGCAAAGATGAAGCGGTGAAAAGCGCCTGGTCGCAGGTGGAAAACCAGTACCAGCGCCGTGCCGACCTGATTCCCAACCTGGTTAATACGGTGAAAGGGTACGCTAATTTTGAACAGCAAACGCTGCAGGCCGTGATCGCAGCGCGCGCCTCGGCTACCCAGGTCAAGATCGATGCCAACAACCTGACGCCTGAAGCCATCGCCCGCTTCGAACAGGCGCAGCAAGGCCTCTCCGGCGCACTCGGCCGCTTGCTGATGGTGACGGAAAATTACCCCGAACTGAAAGCCAACCAGAACTTCCTCGACCTGCAAAAGCAACTGGAAGGCACTGAAAACCGCATCACCGTCGAACGCAAGAACTTCAATGAAACGGTACAGGATTACAACTCCTTCATCCGCCGTTTCCCGACCAACGTGCTCGCCGGCATGTTCGGGTTCTCGCCCAAAGGCTACTTCCAGGCTACGCCGGGCTCCGAACGCGCACCCGAAGTGAAGTTTTAGGAAATGATAGTTGTCGGGCGAGGGCGGCAGATCAATCACCATGCCCTCGCCCGATATTTTTTGACGGGTTACCTATGGAACAGGCTTTTACTCCCCTTGCTGCCGGGTTTTCAGTACAAAGGGTTTCATTTACCCCCATAAACCCCTTTTGGAACAACATCCTGCTTAAATCTTCCCGGCGCGAAGAATAAAAACATTGCCATGATTTTCACCAAAGAAGAAGAAGCCGACATCCTTGAAGCCATCCAGACTGCCGAACGCAACAGTACGGGCGAAATCAGGTTGTTCGTGGAAGATTTTTGCCTGCGCGACACGCCGGTGGAGCGAGCCGAGGAAATATTTCAGCTGTTCGGTATGTACAATACCCGGCAACGCAACGGCGTCCTCATTTATCTGGCGGAGAAATCGCGGCACTTTGCCATTTGGGGCGATGTGGGTATTCATCAGGCTGTGGGCAACAGCTTTTGGGAAGCGGAAAAACGACTGATACGCGAGCATTTGCAGCAAGGCCTGGCGGCCAAAGGCGTGTGCCTCGCCATCGAAAAGATCAGCGAACGGCTGCGCCGGCATTTCCCGGCTGATGCCGCTGCTTCCAACGACAATGAACTTCCCGACGAGATCATCTATGGCTAATTTTTTCCCCGACAGGGGCCCTCAAGTAAAATTTCGCGCACTTTTTCTGGCGCTTTCTGCCTGGTGCCTGGCACTCCCGGTATTCGCGCAGCGCGACGGCAGTGTGTTCCCTGACAAGCCGGAACCTGCTGTGTACGTCCACGACTATTCCGGCTGGCTGACGCCCGACGAACGCACCCGCCTGGAACAAAAACTCGTCCGTTACTACGACACCACCTCAACCCAGATCGTGGTCATGATCCGGCCCGATTTGGGCGACTACGACAAGTCATCCTACGCGTTCGAACTCGGCAATCGCTGGGGCATCGGCCGTAAAAGCAAAAACAACGGGGTGGTCATGTTGATCAAATCCGAGGCGCCCGACAGGGGGATTTTCATCGCGACCGGCTATGGCGCCGAAGGTGCGCTGCCCGACATTACTGCCGGACGGATCATACGCAACGTGATGGCGCCGTATTTCCGGCAACAGGAATATTACCAGGGCATCGATGCCGGCACAACGGCTATCATAGAGGCGCTCAGCGGCGGCCTTGCCCTGGGTGCGCTCGACGCTGGCGAGCTGCTGCTGGCCGTAGAGGCTCTCGCCCCAGGCCTTGTACATGTCTTTCAGCTCGCGCTCGACGCCCTTGAGCTCCCGCTTCGCCTTGTGGTCGTTGGGGTCCTTGGCCAGGGCGGCGGCGAGGCTCTGCCGCTCCAGCTCGAGCTGGCCTTGCCGCGCCGGGTCGCTGTTGCCGTTGATCTTCTGACGGAGCTGGGAGGCGCCACGCTCGGCGTCCTTGAGCGCCTGGCGGTCCACCGCGTCCAAGCCGCCCTGGATCTCGGCCTTGTCCTTGAGGCGCTGCACCTCACCCTCCGCCATGCTCAGCATGTCCTGAGCGGCGCCCAGCTTCTGGGCTTCCTTCTTGCGCTCCCGGTCCCCCTTGGACTGACCCCAACCGCGGTCCACCGCCTCGTCGATCTGCTGCTGGGCCGTCGCGATGGCCTTGGCGCTGTTGGACAGATCTCGGGCTTTGGTGTCCAGGCCGCGCTGCTCGGCGTCCAGGGAGCTGTTGGCGCTGTTGAGCCGGGAGAGGTCGTTGTGGAGGCTCCGGCAGGCGGCGCTGTCGCAGTTCTCGTCGTGGCGCCGGATCTCCCGCTCCACCTCCCGCAGGCGCTGAATCTCGGCGTTGTTCTTATCCCGACGGTCGTTGAGGTCCTGCTGCGCCTTCGCCTGCGCCTCCTCCTTGGCCGCCTGCTCGGCGGCCGCTGCATCAACCTTGCCTTGCGCCTTCTCCAGCTCCTTGGCGCCGGCCTTGTCGCGCTGGGCCGCCTCCTCCTCTGCCGCCGTGAGGTCGTCCTGAAGCTCGCCCTCTTGCTCCCCGATCTTCTTCTTTTCGTCCTTGTCGTCTTCGGCCTTGATCTCGGGGAGCTCCTTGGCCGCGCCCTCGCCGACGAGCTCCTCGCCGGGGCTGGGCTGACAGACCACGCCGCACTCCTCACAAGGCGGGCAGATCTCCGGGAGCTCTTTGGGCGCGGGACCGGGCATGATCGCGACGACCTGGGCGTTGCAGAGGCCGGCGCCCGGGAGCACCCAGCCCAGCAGCCGCGAGAGCTGGCCGTCCGTCGAGAGGCCCAGACCGGCGGCGACGGCGGCGGCGTTGGCGAGCAGGACATTTTGGGTCATCGCGTCCGGGACCAGCTCGGGGCTCATGCCGTGGTCGCTGGTGGGCACCCGCCCGTCCATGTCCTCCACCCCAGCGTCCCCGCCTTCTCCGCCTTCTCCGCCTTCTCCGCCTTCTCCGCCTTCTCCGTCCTCTCCGCCGGTCGTCGGTCGCTCGTCCTTGGGCAGCACGCCGCCTTCGCCCGGGCCGTCGTCCGGCGGGATGATCGTGTCGTCCCCGGGGGGTGGGGGCTGATCGCCGCCCAGCTCCGGCGAGGGTCCCCGCTGCACCACCCGCAGGCCCGCCCGCCCGCTCTCCCGGGGCAACCAACC
>JAIBAS010000360.1 GCA_019695075.1 Promineifilum sp.
CGCGGCCGGGTCGTCTACGTCGGCGCTTCGCCGACCGCGGTCGCCGCCGTCGTCCTGCTGGAGGTGAGCGGCGGCGAAGCAACCACGACCATCCTGCGCCACTCAGCCGAGTTCAACATCGACGCGGCCTACCTGTCCATCGCCGAGCCGGTTGAGTTCCCCACCCGTGGCGCGATTCTCCCGAATCGCCCGGCCGAGGGCGCGAGTAGCGCGATTCAGGAGAATCGCGCCACGATTCAGGAGAATCGTGCCAATGCCTACGGCTTCTTCTACCCCCCGCGCAACCGCGACTACGCCGCCCCGGCGGGCGAGTTGCCGCCGCTGATCGTCACCAGCCACGGCGGCCCCACCTCGGCCACGACCGACGACCTGAACCTCAGCCGCCAATACTGGACGAGCCGCGGCTTCGCCATCCTCGACGTCAATTACGGCGGCAGCACCGGCTACGGCCGCGCCTACCGCCAACGGCTGAACGGCAACTGGGGCATCGTCGATGTGGAGGACTGCATCAACGGCGCGCGCTGGCTGGTGGAGCAGGGGTTAGTGGACGGCGAACGGCTGATCATCCGCGGCGGCAGCGCCGGCGGCTACACCACCCTGCGGGCCATCACCGGTCACGATGTCTTTAAGGCCGCGGCCTGCTACTATGGCATCAGCGACGCCGAGGCTCTGGCCCGCGACACGCACAAATTCGAGTCGCGCTATAACGACAGCCTCATCGGCCCCTACCCGGCGCGGCGCGACCTGTATATCGAGCGCTCGCCTATCCACGTGGCCTACAATTGCAGCGCCGCGCTGATCCTCTTCCAGGGGTTAGAGGACAAAGTCGTGCCGCCGGATCAATCGGAGGCCATGTTCGTCGCCGCGCGCAACAAGGAGTTGCCCGTCGCTTACATCCCCTTCGCCGGCGAGGGCCACGGCTTCCGGCAGGCGGCCAACATCAAGCGGGCGATGGAGGCGGAGTTGTACTTCTACGGCCGCGTCTTCGACTTCGAGCCGGGCGAGCCACTGGAGCCGGTGGACATCGAGAACCTGCACGTGTAGGGCGGGTTGGCAACCCGCCCTACATGTGGTTACGGGTTCGGCTGCGCTCGCTCGGCGCGGGCGACAGGCAGGTTCTTGCGACGCTTCTGCTGCATCCCCTCGGCCAGGTAGTAGCTGCCCAGCACGAAGATAGCCGCGCCGATCTGGGCGATGATGCCCTGCCACGTGGCATAGAGGCCGAACCACAGCCCCGACCAGTAGGGCAGGGTCAGCCCGGGGATGGGCGAGATGCCCAGCCAGCCGACGGCCTGCATCACGTGAACTGTCTTGCCCACCATCGTCACCAGCACCAGGCCGATGAGCACGCCCGTCCAGACGAGCATCTTCTTGTAGGGCAGCCGCGCCTGGAGCTTGAAGGTGATCAGCCCGACGATGAGCACGGCAATCGCGCCGACGGCCACCCCTTCGAGCACCACGGCCGTGCCCGCGTCGAGCACCAGCGCTTGCAGGAACAGCACCGTCTCGAAGCCCTCGCGGTACATGCTGGTGAAGCCGAGGATGACCAGGCCGAGGAATTGGCCCGTCTCGGCCGACAGCAGCCGCCGCTTCTGCTGGTGGAAGCCGGCCATCCAGTCCTTCCAGTAAGCCTTGTGGAAGAACCAGTTGGTGATCAGCAGCAGGATGCCGATGGCAATGAGCGACACCACCGCCTCCAGCCGCTCGCCGAAGCGCGTCAGCGACGACAGGATCTCCTGGGCGATCCACCACGTCGCCGCCGTGGCCAGCAGCGACAGGACGACGCCGAGAATCATCGGCCGGCGGTGGCGGGCCAGCGCGCCGACCATACTGGCCATCAGCGCGGCCAGGATGACGACCGACTCCAGCCCCTCGCGGAAGACGATGATGGCCGCGTTGGAGATGATCGCCCCCGGCGCGCTGGGCAGGTCGCCCAGGGTCAGTTGCGCTTCTTCCAGAGCCGTGTCCAGGTCGGCGCGGATGGCGGCGATCTCGGCCGGCGCGGCCTCCAGGGCGATGGCCTGCGCCAGGCCCGTCTGGCCGCCGTACCCTTGCCAGAACAGGCCGTCGATGCGGGCCACCAGCGGCGGCGCGAAGCCCAGCAGCCGCGGCTCCGGCCCGAAGTCGAAGATGGCGTAGCCCTCCAGCCGGGCCGACTCGGCCAGGGCGTAATCCCCGGCGGCCACGGCGGCTTCCATCTGGTCGAGCACCGCCGCCAGCACGTCGAAGTCGGCGTCGGCGTTGGTCGTCCACTCCGGCGGGAAGAGGGCCGTCAGCCCGGCGGTGATGGCCTCGACGTTGGCCGTCATCTCGTCCGGCGTCAGCACCGCTGTCTTGTGGTTGGCGGCGTCCAGGTCGGCCACGGCGGCAGTGATCTGCCCGGCCAGCGTCGCCGTCTGGGCGGCGTCAATGGTCGCCAGGTTGAGGCGCAGGTCGGCGAAGGCGGCCTCGGCCCCGCGCATGAAGGTGACGGCCTCCTGCACTTCCAGATCGACCATCACCGTTCGCTCCGTCACCCCGCGGCCGTACTCCACCGGCACGAGAGCCAGATAGCGCAACAGTTGCCCCGCGCGGCGAGCCTGGTCGTCGGGCGAGAGGGGCGCGGCGCGGAAGGAGGACAGCGCCTCGCCCAGACGCGCCGTCGTTGCCGCCACGGCCGTCGAGGCGGTCGTTGCCGCCCAGGCCCCTGAGCTCGTTACGTAGGTCGTTGCCGAAGATCGAGTCGCCCTCGTCCGAGCCATAGACGTTCTCGATGCCGGTGATGATGTCGATACCGAGGCCGGTATTCTGCGGTCCGGTCATCGCGAGATCGACACCGATGCCGACGTTGAAGAAGCCGAAACCGAGCGTATCGATGCCGGTGCCGCCGTTGATGACGTCGTTGCCGGGGTCCGCCACGATCTGGTCGTCGCCCGTCCCGCCTTCGATCCAGTCGTGCCCCGC
The DNA here is from genome assembly GCA_019695075.1 of Promineifilum sp. Classification (GTDB taxonomy): domain Bacteria; phylum Chloroflexota; class Anaerolineae; order Promineifilales; family Promineifilaceae; genus Promineifilum. Next base: position 2,944 of record JAIBAS010000360.1, read on the forward strand.
ACCGCCGGCGAGGAAGTCGCTGCCGTCACCGCCGAGCAGCACGTCTTCCCCGTCCTCACCCGAGAGGATGTCGGAGCCGTTGCCTCCTTCCAGACGATCGTTGCCGGTTCCCCCGAGCAGCGTGTCGTTGCCGCCCTCACCGAACAGCTTGTCGGCGCCGGAGCCGCCACGAACCTCGTCGTCGCCACCGCGAGCATAAATCACGTCGTTGCCGCCGCGGCCTTCGATCAAATCCTTGCCGCCCGAACCGATGATGCGGTTGCCGTTGCTGTTTCCGATGATCCTGGCCATGATCCCATTCCCCGATTACGCCGCGACGCCTGTCGCCCCGTCCGTTGATGGGATTATGATGGGGACTGTCCGTGCCGCCCGCAGTTCCCGGGGGAACGGCGTCGCGACGACTTCCCAGCCGCCGGCTGGACAAATCTCGCTGAACGCTTGTACAGTGACTGCAGAACGCCGTATCCGGCTCCAACCTTCGCGTGTGTCATGACCTTCGCCAAAGCCGCCGACGAGATCCGCACCTACGACAACCTGCACTGGTTCCATCCGTGGGAGGACATGAGCCATCCGGGCCAACACGACCGCATGATCGTGACGGGCGGCGAGGGCATCTACATCACGGACGAGACGGGCAAGCGCTTCATCGATGGGCCGGCCGGCATGTGGTGCGTCCAGATCGGCTACGGCGTGCCCGAGATGGCCAAGGCCGCGGCCGAGCAGATGCTCGCCATGCCCTACAACAACCCCTTCGGCATGACGAACGCGCCAGCGCCC
>JAIBAS010000464.1 GCA_019695075.1 Promineifilum sp.
GCCGGCGACTGCCCGGCGTCGGCGGCCTCGTAGTGGCGCTCTAGCCGGGCCAACAGCTCGACCAGCAGCGCCCGCCGCGCCACCGGACGCCCCAACTCGACGAGCAGGCTGGTGGCCGGTGTGACCGCGGCGGGCAGCGCGCCGGCGGGGATGTTGACGTTCAGGCCGATGCCGAGGATGGCCGTCTCCAGGCCGCCGTTGGCGTCGAGAGCCGCGTCAAGCAGCAATCCGCCGGCCTTGCGCCACGTCTCGCCCGCGCCCAACAGCACGTCGTTGGGCCACTTGAGCCACGCCGGCAACCCGGTCACGGCCTCGATGGCCTCGGCCGCGGCCAGCCCGGCCAACATCGTCAGCCACGCGCCGCGCTCGGCCGGCCAGCCGGCCGGCCGCAGCAGCACGGATAGCAGCAGCGCCGTGCCCGGCGGCGCATCCCAGCGGCGGTCGAGGCGGCCGCGGCCGGCCGACTGGTAATCGGCTAACAGCACACTGCCATGCGACGCGCCCTCGGCCGCCCAGCGCTTCATCTGATCGTTGGTCGAATCCACCGTGGGGCGATAGCGATAGGCGTGGCCCAGCCACGTCGTCGTCAGGGTCGCCATCACGGCCGTCTCACTCAGTTCTGCTTCCTCGTCGCTCATGCCGCCATTCTACCAGTTTCGCGGCAGGGGCGAAGCGCAGACCGCAGACCGCTGACCGCCGACGGCCGACGGCCGACGGCTGACCACGGACGACAGACCACGGACCATTGACCACAGACCATTGACCTACTGACGACTGACCTACTGACGACTGACCTACTGACGACTGACCTACTGACGACTGACCTACTGACGACTGACCTACTGACCTACTGTCCACTGCCCACTGCCCACCAATTCCCCTTCCGTAACCTGTGGCGAAAGCGGCGCTGCGCTATAATCAGGGCATGCTCGCCAAAGTCCTCAGCGCTGCCATCGTCGGGCTGGAAGCCGAACTCGTCAACGTCGAAGTCGATATCGTCAATGGCCAACCCTATTTCGCTCTCGTCGGCCTGCCCGACGCCGCCGTGCGCGAGAGCCGCGACCGAGTCTACGCCGCGGTTAAGAACAGCGGCCTGAACTTCCCCCAACAACGCATCACGGTCAACCTGGCCCCGGCCGACCTGCGCAAGGAAGGCCCGGCCTACGACCTGCCCATCGCCGTGGGCATGCTGGCGGCCACGTCGCAGATCTGGCACAACGAACTGGACGATTCGCTCTTCTTTGGCGAGCTGTCGCTCGACGGCTCGACGCGCCACACCAAGGGCGTGCTGCCGCTGGCCGCGCTGGCGCGCGAGAAGGGGCTGAAGCGCGTCTTCGTGCCCGCCGCCGACGCGGCCGAGGCGGCGCTGATGCCCGACATCGCCGTCCTGCCCGTGCGCAACCTGGGCGAGCTGGTCGGCCACCTGACCGGCCTGGCCCTCCTCTCGCCCGTGACGGTCGATCTGCAAGCCGCCTTCGACGCCGAAGTGGCCTACACGACCGACTTCGCCGACATCGCCGGGCAGGAGCACGTCAAGCGGGCGATGGAGATCGCCGCTGCCGGCGGCCACAACGCCCTCATGACCGGCCCGCCGGGCGCGGGCAAGACGCTCATCGCCCGCGCCCTGCCCAGCATCCTACCGCGCATGGGCGTCGACGAGGCGCTGGAAGTGACCAAAATCTACAGCGTCGCCGGGATGCTGCCGGCGGAGACGCCGCTCATCCGCACCCGGCCGTTTCGCTCGCCCCACCACACGATCAGCTATGCCGGGCTGGTAGGCGGCGGGCAGTGGCCGCGGCCGGGGGAAATCTCGCTGGCCCATCGCGGCGTGCTCTTCCTGGACGAGTTGCCGGAGTTCGGCGAGCGGCTGATCGAAGTGCTGCGCCAGCCGTTGGAGGGCGTGCCGCGCGAGGTCAGCATCAGCCGGGCCACGGGCAGCGTCACCTACCCGGCCAACTTCATGCTCATCGCCGCGCAGAACCCCTGTCCCTGCGGCTACTATGGCGACCCGACGCGGGCCTGCACCTGCTCCAACACGATGATCACCCGCTACCAGAAGCGGGTCAGCGGGCCGCTGATGGATCGCATCGACCTGCACGTAGACGTGCCGCGGGTGGAGTATGAGAAGCTGTCGTCGAGCCACCGCGGCGAGCCGTCGGCGGCCGTCCGCGCCCGCGTCGAGGCCGCCCGCCAGCGGCAGGCGCAGCGCTTCGCCGGGACAACACTCTACAGCAACGCCGACATGGGGCCGGGCGAGGTGCGCCAGTTCTGCGACCTGGACGACATTGGCCGCCGCCTGATGAAGAGCGCCATGAGCCAGATGAGCCTGAGCGCGCGCGGCTTCCACCGCGTGCTGAAGGTCGGCCGCACCATCGCCGACCTGGCCGGCAGCGAGCAAATCGGGCCGGCGCATCTGGCGGAGGCGTTGCAGTATCGGGCGAGGGGGCAGTAGGGCGCTTGACTTTCCCACCGGCCATCTGATAATCTTACAAATATCTTACCGCCGGAGGAAGCCGTGGAAACAACGAAGCTATCCAGCAAAGGCCAGATCATCATCCCTAAATGGCTGCGCGACGCTTATCGCTGGGAGGCGGGGCTGGAATTCGTCGTTATCGATACCGGCGAGGGTGTGCTACTGAAACCAGCCCATCCCTTCCCGCCGACGACAGTAGACGACGTCGCCGGCAGCCTGCCCTACACCGGCGGGGCGCGGACGGTGGAGCAAATGGACGACGACCTGCGGCGCGGGATTGGCGGGGCGTGGAATGATCGCCGTTGATACAAACGTCGTCGTGCGACTGCTGGTGGAGGACGACCTAGAGCAGGCAACCCGCGCCCGGCAGCTATTCACGTCGGAACAGATCTTCATCCCCGACACGGTCGTACTGGAGACGGTCTGGGTGCTAAGCTACAGCTACGGGCTGGAGGCGGCGACGGTCGCCGCTGGGCTGCGGCGGCTGTTCGGATTGGCCAACGTCCATTTGCGCAATCCGGCCGAGATGGCGTTGGCGCTGGAGTGGCACGAGCGTGGCCTTGACTTTGCCGACGCTCTGCACCTGGCGCAGGCGGCACACTGCACGCGGATGGTGACGTTTGATCGGCGGTTTGTGGAGCGAGGGCGGGAGATGAGTGGGGTGGTGGTGGAGCTGGTGGCATGAGAATTGCGGGCAATTTCTCGAAGTGGCTGCTACTACTTTCGGTGTGCGGCCTGACAGTATTCATGCCAGGCTGCTACTGGGAAAGCGCGAACGAAGGAACGGAGCAAGCTCTTTCCACGGCGGCGGCCAGTAGCACAGCCACCACTTTGGCAACATCGCCGGCGATGTCGTCTACCGCTAAGCCAACGATAGGATCGCCCACGGCCCCAATCACTTCTACACCGTCACCCTTAGCAACTGCGTCGGCTACGACTCCGATAGCAAGCGCGACGCCTACCCTTCGCGCCACGACTCCGGCCGTGTCAGCAACAGCGATCGGTGGACAAACTCGCGTCGATTTTCACCCGGTCCTGGCATTCATGGGCAAGACGACGGGAGATAGATACGACCGGGTTGCGCTCTATGATACGGCCGATGAGAAACTGACAGTAGTTGCGCAGGGGATCGAGAACGAGGTGTTCAACTCACCCCTGTGGTCGCCCCAGGGCGATTGGTTGGCATTTGTCCAGAGCGATAGTGCTATTGGCCTTTACCATGCGAGCGATGGCGCGTTCGAGGCATTGGAACTAGCTCCTGCCAATCCACCAGCTGGCCAGGAATCCGAGGTGGGTATACTTCTGGGTGGCTGGTCATACGACGGTAACTGGTTGGCCTATAAATATGTCTATGAGCCTTTGTTTGACGGCGAGAGTTATTTGCTGAATCGACAGACCGGCCGGAGTTACCCGCTAAGCTTCCCGACAGAGCTTTGGTGGCTGAAGTGGTCGCCACGCACCACGCAGATAGCCGGTTACACAATGGAGTCTGTTTATATCGCGGAGGCATCAGCAGCAGACAACGCGTCGGACATGGAGACCAGCGTCCACTACCAACATCCTTACTTCTATATCGATAGCATTGTCTGGCATCCCGACGATAATGGACTGCTAGTATCCACCCGCAGTAAGCACAATCTACCACCGATCAACTACCTGTACTACCTCGATCTGGATAGTGGCGAGTGGACAAGCATTGGCAAGTACCCAACCGGCACATCCATCGTCGCTATGGCCTATTCCCCAAATCTGACTGAGATCGCTATCTCGGCCAGAGATTATGCTACCTACGAGAACCGGTTGAATATCATCGCTGCGCAGAGCTTCGAGACCGTCACGCAGCTCGATCTGCCGACAGGGCCACGGTTCTACCAAATTGAGTGGTTGACGGCCGATACACTGGTTTTGAGTACCGGAGACAATCTATACGTCCTACCGGTAAGCGAGCCGGAGCAAGCCCATTGGCTTCTGGAGCAGGACAACAATCCCCTGTTGAAGGCGTATTCAAGTGTCCTCATAGAAGATTGGCGGCAATGAGGCGGTCTCCTGACAGTGTTACCTATCTTCTCAACCGCCTCTTCCGCGTCCTTCCTCGCTAGTACGCGACTGCCCTGGCTTCTTCCGCCGGCGCGCCTTCTTCCACCGCCGTGATGTGATCGAACTGGCTGTAGTAGAGGTCGGCATACACACCGTCGCGGGCCAGTAGTTCTTCGTGGCGGCCTTGCTCCACAATGTCGCCGTTCTGCATCACCAGGATGAGATCGGCGTTGCGGATGGTCGAAAGCCGGTGGGCGATAATGAAGCTGGTGCGCCCTTCCATGAGACGATCCATTGCCTGTTGAATGAGCACTTCCGTGCGCGTATCGACCGAGCTGGTGGCCTCATCCAAGATGAGCATCTTGGGATCGGCCAGGATGGCGCGGGCGATAGTCAGCAGCTGCATCTGCCCCTGAGAAATATTAGTCACTTCCTCGTTGATTTCCATGGCGTAGCCTTCCGGCAGCGTGTGGACGAAATGATTGACGTGGGCGGCCTCGGCCGCGGCAATCACTTCGTCATTCGTCGCTTCAGGACGGCCGTAACGAATGTTTTCCATGATCGAGGCGTTGTAGAGCCAGGTATCCTGCAAGACCATGCCGAAGGAACGGCGCAAGTCGGCGCGGGTCAAATCGCGGATGTCGTAGCCATCGATCAGGATCGCGCCCTCATCGACGTCGTAGAAGCGCATCAGCAGCTTAACGATGGTCGTCTTGCCGGCACCCGTGGGGCCGACAATGGCTACTTTTTGGCCGGGTTGCGCCTCGGCGGACAGGTTCTTGATGACCGGTTCGGCGGGATCATAGCCAAAGCGCACGTTACGGAATTCAACATGGCCCTGTGGCGCTTCGATTGTCACCGGCCGGGCCGCTTCCGGAACCTCTTCAGGTTCGGCCAGGAACGCAAAGACACGCTCGGCCGCCGCCGCCGTCTGCTGCAAGATGTTGGAGATATTGGCTAACTGCGCCAGCGGTTGGTTGAACTGGCGCACATACTGGATGAACGCCTGGATGTCGCCCACGGTGATCGTGCCGCCGATAGCCAGGTAACTGCCCACTACGACCACCACCACATACCCCAGGTTGCCGATGAAGCCCATGATCGGCATCATCAAGCCGCTGAAGAACTGTGATTTCCAGCCTGACGAATAGAGCGTATTGTTGTATTCCTCAAACTGGGCGATGCTGCGTTCCTCGCCGTTGAACGCTTTCATGACCCGGTGGCCGCCGAACATCTCTTCGACATGACCATTCACATGGCCCAGAAATTCCTGCTGCTCCCTGAAGTAAATCTGTGAGCGCTTGATAATGAAACTGACTGTGGCTAACGATATGGGAATGACAAGCAGTGAAGCCAGGGTCAGTAAGGGGCTGATGGAGAGCATCATCACCAGCACACCGACGACAGTAATGACCGAAGTGATAATCTGCGTCAGGCTCTGGCTGAGCGTCTGGTTGACAGTGTCCACATCGTTGGTGATGCGCGACATCACCTCCCCTTGCGGTGTCTTGTCAAAGTAGCTCAACGGCATGCGGTTTATTTTCTGGGATATATCTTGCCGCAATCGATAGGTGATATCGGTCGATACACCAGCCATGATATAGCCCATCAGATAGGCGAACAGCGCCGAAGCCAGATAGAGACCGAGCATGATGCCCAGGATTCGCCCGATATACTCAAAATCAATCGAGCCTGTGCCGGCCATCTCGGCGAGGACGCCATTGAAAACGGCCGTCGTGGCATTGCCGAGAACTTTAGGGCCGATGATGGTAAAGATTGTCGAAAGCACGGCAAAGATGCCCACGAGGATGAGCTTCACTTTGTAAGCGCCCAGGTATTGGGCAAGTGTCGTCATCGTGCCTTTGAAATCATTTGCTTTGTCACTCCCGTCGCCCATGGCCATTGGGCCGCCGGGGCGGTGGCCGCGCCCTTGCATCATCATGATTGCAGTTCCTCCATGCTTAGCTGCGACAGCGCGATCTCCTGGTACGTTTCACAATCTTCCATCAATTCCTCGTGTGTACCCTGGCCGACCACACGACCATTGTCGAGCACAATGATTTGTTCAGCGTCCTTGATGGTGGCGACGCGCTGCGTAACCACCAGTTTGGTGCTTTGCCCAACGCTGCGATTCAACGCCCGGCGCAAGGCGGCATCCGTTTTGAAATCCAGCGCGGAGAACGTGTCGTCAAAGATATAGATAGGCGCTTTCTTCACCAAGGCCCGCGCAATGGAAAGGCGCTGTCTTTGGCCGCCGGAGACGTTGGTGCCGCCCTGCGAGATCTCGGTATTCAGCCCTTCCGGTTTGCTGCCGACAAAATCGACGGCCTGCGCGGTGGCCACGGCCGCCAACAATTCATCATCGCTGGCAAACTCATTGGCGTAGCGCAGGTTGCTGGCGATGGTGCCGGAGAACAAGACGCCCCGTTGCGGAATATAGCCGATCCTGTCACGCAATTCGTGTTGCGTCACCGTGCGAATGTCGATGTCGTCCAACAGAATCTCGCCCTCAGTCACATCGTAAAAGCGGGGAATCAGATTGACGACCGTAGACTTGCCGGACCCCGTCGAGCCAATAAAGGCCGTCGTTTCGCCCGGCAGGGCCGAAAAGCTGATGTTGTGTAGCACGTCTTCGTCGGCTCCCGGATAGCGGAAAGAGACGTTGCGGAATTCTACCTTGCCACGGAAGTCCCCGTTCAACCGCACCGGCTGGGCCGGGTCGAGGATGATCGGCTCGGTTTCCAACACGTCGGCGACGCGGTCGGCCGAGACGGCCGCGCGGGGCAGCAAGATGAACAGCATCGACATCATCAGGAAGGCCATAACGATCTGCAACGCATATTGCAGGAAGGCCATCATATCCCCTACCTGCATGGTACCAAGCTCTACCTGATGCGCGCCTACCCAGAGGATGGTGATTGAAAGTATGTTGAGGATCAACATCATGATCGGCATCATGATCGCCATGAGCCGGCCAACAAAGAGCGTGTTGGCGGCCAGTTCGTCATTCGCCTTGTCGAAACGCTCCTCTTCAAAAGGCTCCATGTTGAAGGCACGGACGACCAGCATACCGGAAAGGTTTTCGCGCGCCACCAGGTTCAGCCGGTCGACGAGCTTCTGCATGATGCGGAATCTGGGCAAAGCGATGGAAATGAGGGTGATGATCACGCCGATCAAGATGACCACGGCCAGAGCGATCGTCCACCACATGGAGGGGCCGGTGCGCATGGCGCGGATGATGCCGCCAACGCCCAGGATGGGCGCATAGAAGACGAGGCGCAAGGTGATCACGGTCATCATCTGTAACTGCGTGATGTCGTTGGTATTGCGCGTGATCAATGAGGCGGTGGGGAATTGGTCAAATTCCGCGCTGGAGAAGCTTTCAACTTTCTTGAAGACGGCGCTGCGCAGGTCGCGCCCACTAGCGGACGCGACCCTAGCGGCAAGGTAGGCCACACCAATGGTACAGAGGGCCGACAATAAGGTAATGACCAACATAATGGCGCCGGTGCGCAGGATGTAGCGTGTTTGCAGCTGGGTCACATCTCGACCCAGCGCTTCATACTCTGCTTTTACGCCGGCGACGGCCGCCTGGTTAATGAATGATGTACCCAGAGCATCGATACGCTCGGTAATGGCGCTGCCAATCTGATCACGTTGGGCAGCGGGTAACTGGGCGATCAGGGCGAAGAGGTCGGTTCCGGCTGGAATACGCGATAGGTCAAACTGGGCGCCGCCACCGCCAAACATTTGCGCCGCTGCTTCGGGGTCCTTCATGGCCTGCTCTAGCGCGGCAACCACCACCCAGGAGCGGGCCAGCGGCGCATTCAACTGATCGAGCTGATCCCGGCTGAGGTCGTTGAGGACATAGATCGATTGTTGAGCAAGACTGGGGTAGGTCTCGATGTAGTTATTGGCCTCTGCAGAGCCGGTCTCGACGAGCGTGAAAGCTTCGCGGACAGCCGTTTCATCCTCGTCGCTCATGAAGAGGACTAACTGTTCCAGCCGTTTCTGACTCAACGCTTCAGGAACGGCCGTTTCGATGCCATTCAACTGCACGCCGGTGTTCACGATCCGAGCCAGATAATCGGGCAGAGCCAAATCCAACATGGCCTGGGCAAACAACAAGGCGATGACGACCCCAATGATGAGGGTGTAAGGTTTTAGATACTGTCTTAATCGTAACATCTCTGTTTTCCACCTCGGAAACGGTATGCGTCAACACGCACCGCTATTAGCTGCCTCCGCCCGCACCCCCAATTTCTGCAGCATCTTGAGCAAATCGACCCGCTCATCGCGACCCAGCACGCTAAAAAAGCGATCAATCGTTTCCAGATGCTGTCGGGTATGTTGCCGAACGACGTCGCGCCCGGCGTCTGTCAAGCTAATGTTGAAGCGACGCCGGTCGTGGGGATCGAGCCGGCGCTCAACTAGCCCTTCTTCCTCCAGGCTGCGAATGAAGGTACTCGTGGTGTTGCGGCTGACGCCCTGACGATCGCTGATTTCGGAGGGGTTTAACTCCGCACGCTCACCCATTTCCTCGGCAAAGAACAGATGCATCAGCACACGATATTGCGCGAAAGAAAGCTTGGCGCCTTCGACGCTTTGCCCGCCCATTTGGTAGATGGCGCGAGAGATTTGACCCAACTCGTCCATCAGGCGGATGGTTTGCGGATCAATTTGCGGATTAAAGTCTTGCATGAATTGCATCCACTTTTGCCGCTTGTCCTTGTCTTGGTGCCAACTCTTTTTATTCATCTTGCGTTGCTATCTGTTGCCTGCAGGCTGTTCAATTCCGGTCAAATCATGGAGAACGTCGCATGCTAAAATACGCTGTCGCATTATACGTAATCGAACTACTCTGTCAAGAACAATTTCTTGCCGTTAAGCAAGCGGCCGGCGCTGCTTAACGAGTTGATGGATGGGTAACTATCGTGCATGATACATATCGTGATATGTATTTAGACGATTGGCGGAGGAAACCCCATGCAACAGATCGTCGGCGTCACCGAATTGCAGCGCAAATTCAGAGGCTTCTTCGATACAGGTCGTCAACAAGCGGACGCCCATTGTCCTAACGCGCGGTTCTCGACCGGAAGCGGTGCTGATCCCCTATGAGGAGTACCTGCGCTTTCAGGCGCTGCGTGAGAGCGAGGTGTTGGCTCACTTCGATCAAGTGTGGACCCGGCTGTCGGTGTTGAATGCCGGCTTCTCCGATGAAGAAGTCGCCGCCGACATCGAAGCGGCCCGGTCGGAGTTGTAGGTGCGCGCCGTGATCGACACGGGCGTGCTGGTCAGTGGCCTGATCCGTCGCCAGGGCCCGCCCGCGGCTGTGCTGCAAGCGCTGGCCGAGGGATTGAAGGGGTTGCCTACATGGCCTATCGGGACGCAGAGGCCAAGCGCGAGGCGCGGTTCGCGTTCTTACGCGAAATGGTATAATTGCTGCCATGTCTGAATATGGGTTGGTATCCCTCCCTGAAGCCTTGCTCCAGCGAGCCAAGAAACTAGCGCGGGCGCGTCACCGCCCGGTCGAGGTGGTCATCGCCGAGCTGCTGGACGGGGTGCTGCCGGTCGCAGAAGAACCGGCCGTATCCGAGACCACCGAGGAAGCGGCCGTGCGCCGCGAAATGGAAGCGTATGTCGCGCTCCATCCGACCTTGAAGGCGGACTACTACGGGCAGCATGTCGCCATCCTGGATGGGCGGCTGGTCGACCACGACTTAGACCCGGCAACGCTGTACGAGCGTATCGCCATACGCTATCCGGATCGCTTCGTGTGGCTGACGGCTGTGGAGGATGAGCCGTTGACGACGTTGGTATTCCGGTCGCCCCGAATTGCGCCAGAGAGATGACCGCGGTCTTTACCTACAATTATAGTAGCGACTATCACCCCTCGATGCCGATGGTGGAGCTTACGATTGGGTTGCCCCAAGGGGAGATGTCCATCACCTTGCCGGCCATTGTTGACTCCGGGGCCGATGCAACAATGGTTCCCATTGAGTACTTGCGACAACTCGGTGCGCGACGAAGCCGCAAAGCCCTGATGCGTTGGGTGACGGGCGAGGGGGCGCTGGTTGACCTGTACGCCGTCGCAATCCAACTCGGCTCTTATAGACAGAGCTATGTGGAAGTGGTAAGCAGTGCTGACGAGAGCGAGACGATTGTCGGACGGGATATGCTAAACCACCTGTCAGTTACCCTGAATGGGCCGGCGTCAGTGGTTGAGGTGCTGGAAAACACAGCCGGCTAAGAAATTCGAGTTCACACTCACATGCGCTGGCAAATCCAACCAGACTCTCTCGAATCCCCCGCCGTCCTCGCCCTCCTCCGCGAGCATCTGGCCGCGTTGGCCCCCACTGCCCCACCGGAGAGCCGCCACGCGCTCGCCCTGGCCCACGCCCTCTACCGCTCATTCGGCTTCGAGCCGTGCCCGCCGTTCGGGGCATACAAGGCCGATCCGAATAGCCTGTTCATGGCCCTGACTCTTTAGACCGCCGCGCGCCTCTTTCCCCATTGACACCAACCCCCTCCTCATCTAGGATATACCCGTTACCAGCGGTCGTTGGCGTGGGAGAGCCGGGAGTGGACAGATGGATGTTGCGCCCGGTATTTACAGCTTAGGCAACAGGCAGGGCGGCCACGTTCACGCCTACCTGCTCGACGACGGCCAGGGCATCACCGTCATCGATAGCCTCATGGCCGCCGACGCCCACCTCATTCTGGCCGAACTGGCCCGCATCGGCCGCGCCCCCACCGACATCAAGCACCTTATCATGACCCACGCCCACCGCTCCCACCTGGGCGGCCTGGCGCGGTTGAAGGAACTGAGCGGCGCGCCGATCTACGCCCACGAGTGGGAGGCCGACATCATCGCCGCCGACCGCGTGGCCCAGCCCGTCTCCAGCCGGCCGTGGCGGCCGGTGCGCACCTACCCGCTGCAACTGGCGCTCAATCTCAACCTGTCGAAGCACCCGCCGGTGCGCGTTGACGAGTACGTCCACGAAGGCGACCGCATCGGCCCGCTGACGGTGCTCTTCGCCCCCGGCCACTCGCCCGGCCATCTGGCGTTCTACTGGCCGGAGCGGCGGGCGCTCATCGCCGGCGACGCCGTCTGCACCTGGCCGGTGTTCATGCTCGGCTGGCGCGGCTTCATGCTCAACGTCCGCCAGCACAAGGCGTCGGTGCGGCGGCTGGCCAAGTTGGACAGCGAGATCGTTTGCAGCGGCCACGGCGACCCGTTGGCCGCCGGCGGCGCGAGCCGCATTCGCGCCGCCCTGCCGGAACTGGATCGGCTGGCCTAGCGCGACGAGAAGCAACAGGAGGGCACAATGGCGCGCATCAAGGAGTACTGGCTGCAACTGGAAACCCGGCCCTGGGACGTGGCCCCGTGGGACGTGGCCCCGTGGGGCCGCGACCGCCTCAGCGCCGACCCGCCGTCGAAGACAGCGCCACCCTACCGCCCCACAGGCCAAGACATCTTCGTCATTCGCCGCTATAGCGCCAACTGGGCCGCGCCCGACGACCGGCCGCTGAACCCCTGGGACCTGACCGAACCCGACCCGGCCACGACCGGCGGCACACTCCCCGGCGCGACGCTGACGGCCAAGGTGGCCGACGAGATCGTCGTCCACTTCCGCAACGGCGACCAGCGCCGCAGCCTGCCCCCGGCCGAGCGCGTCCACAGCCTGCACGCCCACGGCGTCCAGCGCGCCCAGACGATGGGCGGCGCGTTCCCTCTGGCTCCGCCCGACCCGGCCCAGGGCGGGGCTCGCCCCGGTGGGAAAGCGCTGGTGACGGTAGATGCCCGTCGTTGAAACTCAGGTGAACGGATTGAGAAGGCGAACGCCAGAGGATTGGAAATCAGCCGTGTTGCGCGTGACAACGGTCAGGTCATAGATCAGACCGATAGCCGCTATCTGCTTGTCGATCGGATGCAGCGGGTTGGGCGACATGAGCT